>JAYKJG010000353.1:0-12887 GCA_035286285.1 Prochlorothrix sp. | reverse complement strand
ACTTGGCGTATTCCGTCAAGGCGGTGAGGGTCTTCTCGTTCCAGCCGATAATCTCATGGCGCTCAGCGGCGATCGACAGGGTTTTGTGGATATTGCTGCGATCGAAGATGCGCGGGTGAACAATGGCTTCCCGCTCAAAGCGAATCGCCGAATCATCCTCCGAGAGCACGATGGCTTGGTCGCTGGCGAGCATTTTGTAATCCGTCGGGGGATTCAGGCGGATGGTGCCGTTGTTTTGGACAATGCCCAGGGGAACAGTGCCGACAAAGTGAAACGGCAGTTCGCCAAAGGACAGCCCTTGCCAGCCGGACTCAGGACGGTAGAAGTAGAATTCATGGCCCGCGAAGCCCACCAAGTTGAGATAAACCTTGGCTAAACCGATGCTGCGAGAGGTCTGGACCATGATCCGGGCCAGAATATCAGCGGAGTTGAGGGTGGTGACTTTGCCCGGTGCGATCTGTTGGGCAAGGCGGCGGTATTGCTCCGAGTGCAGTTCCACGACGATCGGTGGGGCTTCTTTGTTGGCTTCCCCGGTGGCTGCCATAATGGCCAAAATGGACTTGATCACCCGTGCATCGGCTAAGGACCGAAAATCATCGGGATCCGATCCCTTGGCATCATTGAGAATAATCACCGATCGCGCACTGGTAATGCGGACCTTATGGAGGTTTTTGAGGTTGGTGATCGATCCGTTACGGGTGACAACGCGGGTGGTTTTAAGGTTGCCGAGCTTGCCGCGCAGGAACTCATCCATCTCCTCCTTATCTTCCGCCGAGAGAATCACGACGGCTGCATCGGTTTCGGACTCGTTGGCGATGACCAACTCCTCAATAATATCGACGAGGCGATCGTTAAAGCCCAGGATCACGCTGTGACCAGACTCCACCACCAAGCTTTTGCCTTTTTTGAGTTGCTGAACACGGGCTTCAAATTCCTGGGTGATGAAGGCAACTAAGCTTGAAAACAGGATCAGACCCGAAAAAATGGTCACAACCCCGATCGCCCGTGCGGCAAAGTTGGCCCCATCGGCGCTGTCCCGCAGTCCCATCAACTGCACCAGGACTTCCCAGGCAACCTCCGGTACATCGACCGGACCCGTGAGGGTATCTCCTTCGCGGATGTAGCTATTGGGGAAAACGAGGTCGATGAGATATCGCAGGACTCCCATCAAGCTGAAGGTGATAATGAAGCCCAAAACCAAGGCCAGGAAGACTGACCAGCCCCCCTTGGACATGAAGTTGTCGAATCGATACTGGAAGCGCCGCTGCCAGGAAACCTTTTCAGATCGCATTTCTAGAGACCGCCCATTGTTACAGCACCAAACTTATCATCTAAACACACATCAGCCCGACAGCGTAGAACTCGTCCTAGGGAGAGGCAGAGGCTGTCCATCATCCATTGAGGGAGTGGAGAGAGGCTGGTGGACCCTAGAAACTCAAAGGGGATGTTTCAGGGAACTCAGACAGGGCCGAGATCGAAACAATCGGGATGTGAGTGCCTCGTAGCCCAGGACTTGATGTCGCCAGACCGTTATCGGAGCTAGACCTGATGCAGGGCTGGCTCTGGTGACCCGCTTGGGGCTGAGATAGCCCCTACCCCCGGCCCCTCTGCTAGAGCGGGAGAGGGGAGCCAGATCGCGACTGGTGGGTTTAGACGTGCGATAGATCTGCGTCGAGCTAGACTTTGCGGCCTACGATCGCCCTTGCATAACCGCTAGGGGCGATCGTGACGGGGACGTATGCTTGACAATCCCACCCTTTACCCAGTGCTGCGGCAGGGAGCGCTGTCTTAGGTGTTGCGAGGTAGCCAACTAGCTTCAACGGGAGGATCCTGGCTTGTTGCTGGACGAGGTTTAAAGATCGCCAGACGACTGGGGACACCCTTAAGGACAGACTGCACCGTGTGACTCCTGTACTTCCCTCGAAAACAGTTGAGAATATTTCTCTCGTCTTGAGTCCCTGCCTCTTGTCTAACGGTATTCGCGGGGAAGCATAGCAAATCTTTGGTCCAAGAGAGATATTGTAGGAAGAATTGGGGGTGGCGTAAAGTCCTGGAGGGATTGAGAATTGCCGGGGTAAAGGTTAAGGCTGATGCATACTCGGATTGTGACTAATTGCGACCTGGGGCGGGCACAGGGGTCAGAAATAGCCCTAAACCGTTGTGAACCCTTGCCGCAGAGCGAGGATCGCGGTTGACCAGTTGTCCCCCTAGGTAGAGGCTGGTGGAGCTGCCGCCGTCGAGGTTCAAGGCATCGCTAAGGCCCAAATTTTGGAGTAATATCGCCAATTCGGCCAAGGTGGGACCGGCTCCCCCCGGTGCGGGTTGTACCGTCACCCAGAGTAATTGTCCTTGGGGCGTGGTGCCAACAGCGGTGCGATAAGCGCCCTGGTTCAGGAATGGGGCGCTAAATTGTTCGCGACTGCCATCCAGGACCGATCGCCCGCCCTGGAGCAGGAGCGGTCCGGCCCCCAACATGTAGGGATATGCTGACAATTGAGGGGGGCTAAGGCTTTGGCTGAGGCTGAGGGTTTGGCCCAGGCTAAATTGGTTGGCGGCGGTTTGGTAGGAGCGGGCGGTGAGCAGGTAGCCGTTGGGGGGAATGGCCACAGTGGCGGATCCCACGGGGCCAAGGCGTTGGATTTGTTGGACCCGATCGTCCACGATGGTGATCACGGTTTCGTTGTCGGTCAGGGGGCTGTAGCGATCGCCCCAAGCGGCGGTGTAGCGAGATAAACCGGCTTTGACATAGCCACTATTGAGAAAAAGCACCGGAAAGCTAACGGACGGACTAGGGGCGGGGGCAGCGGCCCCAGATCTGGCTCCTAGGGTCACGGTTTCGGTCAGTACGGCCCGATCGAACAGGACTTCTCCCGCGTCATTCCAGGCCATCACCCCCCGCCCCAAAATTGGCCCCGAAATCCACTCGCCTTGGTAGCGCAAGGCCCCCAGGGGCATTTGGGTGTTGCGGTTGAAGTAGGAGCCGTTGAGGGCGGCTATGACCCCCCCTTGGCGGGCCAGTTGGACGAGGGGCGCAATGCCGACAATGGAGGGGGCGGGGAGATCGTGGCCGACCCAAATGGGGCGCAGGCTGAAGGGGACGGGTTGGGTTTGGGGTTGACTGGCTGGGGCGAAGGGCCGATCGAGGCTGAGAATCTGGACGGGAAAGCGCTTTTGGCCGACGTTGACGTTGGTTTGTCGCCAGGTGAGGCCCGGTCCCCAGGCGATCGTGCGATCGGGGTTGGGGTTGACGGGTTGATCCAAGGCCACCACCAAGCGGGGGGGATTCTGGAGGGCCATCACCCTAGGCTGTTGGCGCAGGGTGGGAAATTGCAGCCAAACCTGTTGTCCTGCGGTCCTGACGCGCAGGGGGAGGTTGCCCCAATTGCGCCACTCGTTAGCCTGGGGGCTGTTAGCCTGGGGGACTCGCAGGTCGGGCACGAGGTTGGCGGCAAGGCGGAGGGTGGGGGTGGGGCCGGGTTCCCAGGACCAAGGGAGGGGCCGATCGAGGAAAATTTCCAGTTGCTGAAGGGAAGCTGGGGAGTTGGGGCTGGTTGGGCTGGCGCTGGCGGGATAGGGGCGCAGTTCTAGAACTTGGGCCGGGGGGGTGATGACGCGCAGAACGGAGCCTTCGGCTTGGGCAGTGGCCCCTAGGGTCCGGAGGAGCGGAACCAAGTCTAGGTAGCGGTGGGTGGCACTGAGGTGGGTTGTGCTGCGGTGGGCGGTGGCCTCGGTGTCTGGCCCTGGGGGAGTGGGGCCATTGTTCAAGGCGGGAAACCAGTCTAGGGGCTGGCTGGCCCAATCGTTGCTGTCCTGCAACCCAGCCCCCGTCAGCCGTTCTAGCCCCCAATCCGCCACGCCGACGGCGAGTTGTGGGGCGGTGCCGGTTCCCTGCCACTGGATCCACGGCAGTTCTACCACGGTCTGATTCCAGCAAATGCGATCGCCGTAGGCCACAATCTGTCGATCGTTGGGGTATTGGGCCGTGGGGGCTGGGGGACGCGAGGGGGCAATGGCGGTGGTCCCACAGGCGGTTTGGGCCAGCGATCGGTGCTGAAAGCTGAGGTCAGCGGTCAAACTCAGCCCCAGTAGGGCTAAGGTGGTGAGGAGGGAACGGGGCATAGGCGGTCAACGGGGCGATCGGGAGTCGTACAGAAATGGGATAGCGGTTATGGGAAGAATAACCCAGGGGACGGAGGCTGGGGAGGGATGCAGAGGATAAATTCGCGGACAGATCCTGGGGCCAAAAAGTGCCCCCTCCCCCTCCGCCCTGGGCCAGCAACATCGGGTAATTTTTTAAGGCATGGGGGCATGGTCTGAGACCGGGTGCAACCCTGAACAGATGCAAACCACAACACAGGAGTCGCTCTAGTATGGGCCAGTGGATTGGGATTTTAGTTGTTGCGATCGCCCTCTATATTCTGTGGCACATCCGCCAAATTCTGTTACTGATTTTTACCGCTGTCGTTTTGGCCACCGCTGCCAATAGCTTTGTGCGGCGGGTCCAACAACTGAATATTCCCCGAAAACGGGCAGTTATATTGACCCTAATCCTGTTTACTAGCCTAGCCGTTGTTTTTACAGCCCTCGTGGTGCCGCCCTTTGTGGCTCAGTTCCAAGAACTGTTACAACTTCTGCCTACGGGGATTGACAAGATTTGGCGATCGGTGCCCCTCTGGATTGACTATATCCTCAAGTGGGTGCCTGAAAACTTTGAAGAAGCACGCAATACCTTACTGATTCTTCAGGAAAGGCTACAGGACGAGACCTTGCGGGTAGACTTTTCCCGCCTGGACCTTTCGGAACTCTCTCAACAGGCTAGCCCCGTGGTGGCCCAGGTGATTGATAACTTTGTCACGGTCTTTAACAACGCCATTACCATTACCCTCCAACTCCTGTTGGTGTTGGTGTTGACGGTGATGCTGTTGGGCGATCCCCAATCCTATCGCCAAGCGTTTTTAATGCTGTTTCCGTCGTTTTATCGGCGACGGGCCGATCGCATCCTCACCAACTGCGAAATTTCCCTAGGGAACTGGTTTGCAGGGGTTATCGTGAATTCTCTGTTTGTGGGCACCTGTAGCGGCCTTGGTCTGTGGTTTTTGGGCATTGATTTAGCCCTGGCCCATGCCCTTTTGGCGGGATTGCTCAACTTTATCCCCAATATCGGCCCCGTGCTAAGCGTTGTTTTTCCCCTCTCTGTGGCCATTCAAAATCCCTCATGGCGCATTGGCGCGGTGATTATTCTCTACCTGGTAGTCCAGAACCTGGAAAGCTACTGGCTCACCCCGACGGTTATGGCCAAGCAGGTCTCCCTGCTCCCGGCTCTGACCTTGATCGCCCAGATCTTTTTTGCGACGGTGTTCGGTCTTTTGGGGCTAATTTTGGCGTTGCCCTTAGCAGTGGTGGCTAAGGTGTGGATTGAGGAGCTATTAGTGCGGGATATCTTGGATTCTTGGCAAAAGTCGCCGTTTTTGAGATAGTCCGTTTTTGAGACAATTAGGGGGGTGCATTTCACTTTTGCCAAGGGGCGGACTAAAGTCCGCACTACAAGCCTTTTGAGCTAGGTTAGGGTCTGGGTTGCGCCAAAGTGAAATGCACCCAATTAGGGGCTGTAACTAGTTCCCACGCAGAGCGTGGGAATTCCTCCCTAGGCGCTCCAGCGCCCTCTGTTTCCCTGGGTACTCCGGGGAGCTTTTGACTAGACTGGGCGCAGAGCGTCTGGAAGCCGTTCCCATGCAGAGCATGGGAACGAGGGAATTCTTCAACAGATCTTCAAGGTCAGGGCACTGCCCGTTAGTCGATTTCGCAGGTTTTACCCCAGCCCAAGCCCGCTTTGTCAGAGTCGTAGTCGGCGATCGTGACCTGAACCGGGTCCACCTTCCAGATTTCCTGGGCATACTCGGCGATCGTGCGATCGGAGGAAAACTTACCCATCCGAATCGAATTCAAAATCGCCATGCGGGTCCAGTTCCCCTGATCCCGGTATGCCTTGCTCACCTCCTTCTGGCAGTCCACATAGGCTTGGTAATCCGCCAGCAGCATATACTCATCCTGCTGAAGCAGAGAATCCGTAATCGGCTTGAACAGATCCGGCTCACTGGGGGAGAAAGTGCCGCTGGCAATCTGGTCGATCACCGCCTTGAGTTCGCTGTTGCTGTTGTAGTAGTCGCGGGGGCGATAGCCCTTGGCCTTGAGACTGGCCACTTCTTCGGCGGTGAGACCAAAGAGGAAGAAATTCTCCGGACCGACCTCTTCGCGAATCTCGATATTGGCCCCGTCTAGGGTGCCGATCGTCAGCGCCCCATTCATGGAAAACTTCATGTTGCCCGTGCCAGAGGCTTCCTTGCCCGCCGTAGAAATCTGCTCCGACAGATCCGCCGCCGGGTAGATATATTGGGCTAGGGAGACGCTGAAATTGGGCAGAAACACCACCTTGAGGCGACCGCGCACATCGGGATCGCGGTTAATAATGGTCCCCACCGCATTGATGAGCTTGATAATTAGCTTGGCTTGGTAGTAACCGGGGGCCGCTTTCCCCGCAAAAATAAAGGTACGGGGCTGAACATCGAAGTTGGGGTTCTGTTTAATCTGGTTATAGAGCGCGATAATGTGTAGCACGGCCAAATGCTGGCGCTTATACTCGTGGATCCGCTTGACTTGGATGTCAAAGAGGGAGTGGGGATCGACCTCAATGCCCGTGCGTTGGTAGATCTTCTCAGCCAATGCCTGCTTATTGTGCAGCTTAATCTGTTGCCAGCGGGCGCGAAACTCCGCATCTTCAGCATAGGGGGCAAGCTGCTTCAGTTCATCCAGGTTAGACAGCCAATTTTGGCCAATTTTCTCGGTAAATAGCTCCGAAAGTTTGGGATTGCTGAGCATAATCCAACGGCGCGGGGTCACCCCGTTGGTTTTATTGAAGAACTTCTCTGGCCAGAGGTCATAGAAGTCGTGGAGGGTGTCCTGCTTCAGCAGTTCGGTGTGCAAAGCGGCGACCCCGTTGATGGCATGACTGCCGATACAGGCGAGGTAGGCCATGCGCACCGCCTTTTCGGGATGCTCTTCAATAATCGACAGGCGAGCCACCCGTGTTTCGTCGTTGGGGTACCAACTGCGCACGTCTTCGAGGAAACGGCGGTTAATTTCGTAGATAATCTCCAGAACACGGGGCAGGGTTGGTCCTAGCAACCGCACGGGCCAGCGTTCGAGGGCTTCCGGCATTAGGGTGTGGTTGGTGTAGGCAAAGGTGCGCTGGGTGATGCTCCAGGCTGCGCCCCAGTCGAGGCCATGCTCATCCACCAAGAGCCGCATCAGTTCGGGAATGGCGACGGTGGGGTGAGTATCGTTAAGCTGGATGGCAAAACTGTCGTGGAAGTTGTCGAGGCTGGGGTTGAGGGCCAAATGCTTGCGAATCATGTCCTGGAGGGAGGCGGACACGAAGAAGTACTGCTGCTCTAGGCGCAGTGCCCGACCCTGGGGGGTGTTGTCGTTGGGGTAGAGAACTTTGGAAATATTTTCGGAACTCATTTTATCGGCGACGGCCCGATCGTAGTTCCCGGCATTGAAGGCATCAAAGTTAAACTCATCCCCGGCCTCAGATTTCCACAGCCGCAGGATGTTGACGACGTTGGTGTTGTAACCGGGAACGGGGGTGTCGTAGGGGACGGCAACGACGGTGCGATCGGGAATCCAGGAGACCCGATAGTTGCCCTTGGGATCGTGGTAGCCCTCGGTGTAGCCGCCCAGCTTAATGGTGACGGCCTCATCGCGCCGGGGCAGTTCCCAAACATTGCCCATCCGCAGCCACTGGTCGGGGATTTCCACCTGCCAGCCATCGCGGATGACTTGGTGAAAAATGCCAAATTCGTAGCGAATGCCGTAGCCGATCGCCGGAATCTCTAAGGTTGCCAGGGAATCGAGGAAACAGGCGGCTAAGCGCCCTAAACCTCCGTTGCCGAGGCCCGGATCTTCTTCTTCTGCAATCAGATCTTGCAGACTTAAGCCCGACTCTTGGATGGCTTGGTCAATTTTTTCGTACAGGCCCAGGTTAATCAAACTGTTGCCGAGGTGCCGCCCCATCAGGAATTCTGCTGAGAGGTAACAGACCCGTTTTACGGCTTTGCAGGCGTAGACTTCTTGGGTTGCTAACCACCGCCGCAACAGGCGATCGCGCACCGTAAAGGCGAGGGCATTGTAGTAGTCTGCTTGGTTGGCAGAGGAGGCATCCTTGCCCTGGAGGTAAAAGAGGTGATCGGCAAAGGCACGCTTGAGGGTTTCTAAGCTCATGCCTGTGCGATCGTCTTCCACACGAACCTGAATCGGTTCGCCGTTGGCTTCCGCAGAAACCGGGGCGTTGGTTGGGGTATCAACGGTGTCGATCGCTTGTGTCATGGGAATATTCAGTGGGTTAGTCAATGAAACAGCCAAAAATGAATCAACCAGACCCGATCCAGCATCACAACAACCCCCAACCTGATCCGCAAAGCAATCAGATTGGGAGAAGTATGGCCTTCAGTTTAGGAAAACTGAGGAAAATGCTGCAATCTAGGCTTCCTGAGCAGCCATAGACAGCATCAGGTCAATCATACGGTTGGAGTAGCCCCATTCATTGTCATACCAGGAGACTACTTTGAAGAACCGATCGTTGAGTTCAATCCCGGCCCCTGCATCAAAAATACTGGAGTGGGCATCGCCGATAAAGTCGCTGGAGGCTACGGGTTCTTCGGTATAGCCCAAAATCCCCTGCATTGGCCCCTCAGCCGCTGCTTTCATGGCCTCACAGATGGCTTGGTAGCTGGTGGGCTGGCTGGTGCGGAAAGTGAGGTCTACGACGGAAACATCGGGGGTTGGCACTCGGAAGGCCATTCCGGTGAGCTTGCCCTTCAGTTCCGGCAGGACGAGGGCGACGGCCTTGGCGGCTCCGGTGGAGGCGGGAATAATGTTTTGGGCTGCGCCCCGACCGCCCCGCAGGTCTTTTTTGCTGGGACCGTCTACGGTGGGCTGGGTTGCGGTCATGGCGTGGACCGTGGTCATTAGCCCTTCTTCAAGGCCAAAGTTGTCCACAATGACCTTGGCGACGGGGGCGAGGCAGTTGGTGGTGCAACTGGCGTTAGAGACGATCGTGTGCTGGCTGGGATCGAACTGCTCATGGTTGACCCCCACGAGCAAGGTGGGCACTTTGGCGGGATCCTTTTCCTTGGTGGGGGCAGAAATGACAACCCGCTTGGCCCCGGCCTGGATGTGCTTGGAAGCGCCTGCATGGTCGGTAAAAATCCCCGTGGCTTCCACCACATAGTCTACGCCCAGCTTACCCCAGGGCAGTGCGGCGGGATCCCGCTCGGCAAAGCAGGGGATAAAGGTGCCATTGACGACAATGCCGTCGGGCTTGGCGATGACTTCGCCCGCGAACCGACCTTGGGTAGAGTCGTATTTCAACAAATAGGCCAGATTTTCGGGGGGGACCAGATCATTGATCCCGACAAACTGGAGGTTGGGGTTGTTGGCACCGGCCCGCAAGACGAGGCGGCCAATGCGACCAAAGCCGTTAATAGCAACTTGAATGGGTGCCATGGATTTACTCTACTGGTGCGGCAAGACTGCGATCGTCTTGTAACGAACCAAACTTAGTCCAAACTCAGTTAAGCCGACGATCGCCTACAGGTCACTCTAGGTTGTTAAACGGAGGCTGGCCTTAAAACCCTACTATTTCTTTACCTTCCTGATGATCTTGAGGGGGTCGGTCTGGGGTCGATCGGGCCTTAAATCTGTCCCTTAATCTGTATGGATGTCAAAGCCTCCTCACAATCGGGTTCTGGCTGTGGTTCTAGCTGTGGTTCTATATGTTAATGATCGCTGAAATAGGAAAAAAATCTAAAGTTTAGGGTCGATCGCGGCTCAATCAAGAAATGCAAAGAATTTCAAATAATTATGAATTGCAGAGAACTCAATCCTCAGCCCCGCTTTTGGGTACGGGCGAAGCATGAGCGCAGGTTTGCGCCTGATGGACTGACAAAAGGGGGGCCAACCGAGGCGCAGTGGTCGGGTCAGGAAACCTGACCCCTACAGTCCTATAAGCCTTGTAGAGGCGTGGTTTCTGCACCCAAGGCAGAATTTTGCGGGTGCATTTCACTGTGGAGCAACCCAGACCCTGACCTGGCTCAAACGGCCCGTAGTACGGACTTTAGTCCGTACCGTGGCAAAAGTGAAATGCACCCGAATTTTTTGTCAGTCAACCCGGTTTTACGGTATAGCTTGGTGTGGACTAGAATGCTGGTGAACAGATGGGTCCATGCCACTGGGGACAGGCCAAGGGCTTATCCCCCCCCAAGAGGTTGTTGTGGGATAGCCGGACCGGCTGTCCATTGGCGAACTTGCAATGCACCCGAACAGATCAGGTTTCTGTCTGGCGAGACCCTTTCGAGAGATTCTTTCTAAAACCAATGCGGATTTCTAAAAAAATTGAGTATATCTTTGAGATCATTATCTGGAATTGTCGCTTTTTTGTGATTATTCCCGTGATCTTTGGTCTGTTTAGCTCGTTTCGATTTTTCATGCTGGGCACTGCTAATATTATCGCTGGGTTCCGCTTTAAATTTGATATCTCTGACCCTGAGGGGGAGATCACCAATAAAATCATCTCCTACATCATCAGTGGCATAGACTACTATCTGGTGGGGATTGTTTTGCTAATTTTTAGCTTTGGAGTTTATGAACTGTTTATCTCCGATATTGATATTCGTTTTCAAGGTGAAAAATCCCAAATTTTGAAGGTTGCTTCCCTAGAGGAACTCAAAAGTAAATTGGTGCAGGTGATTGTGGTGGCGCTGATTGTGAGTCTGTTCAAAAAGATGCTCAATTTGCCCGTTGCCCAGGCCAGTGACCTGGCCTACATTGCCTTTGCAATTCTGTTAATTTCTGTGAGTAGCTATCTGTTGCAGCTTCAGTACCAAGCTCACCATCCTGCGCCGATCTTCCCCGCATCCCAGCCCCAGGCTGCCCAACTGCCTACCACAACTGCTGAGCAGTTTCCGGAGTGAGGGGTGAATTGGCCAGTCAACGAGTCGCAGTAACGCCTTGTAATAAGGACTTGAGTCCTTCCCCTAAGAATTGAGGACTAAAGTCCTTATTACGATAGGGGCGCGGTTTTCGCGCCCCCGGCATGGCTAAATGGTGGGGGGGGCTAGTTCTTCCAGGATGCGGAAGCGGACGTGGTTGACGGAGAGGTTGCCGATCGACAGATCCCCCGGTAGCGCCTTAATATTGCTTCCCTGGGAGAAAACCTGCTCAAACTTGAGTCCTCGGCCAATTTCGGCATGATACCAGGCCAAACCCATGAAAAAGCGCATGGGGTGGGGGCCATAGTCCACATCATCGGGGTTAGATTCCATGGGCAACCAGCCAATTCCCGGCAGGTAAAACTCTAGCCACACATGGTTATAGTCCGGGAAAAGGGGCACCTGGAGCAGTTCCGGATGCTGGGGACATTTGTAGCGGCCCACGGTGCGGCAGGCAATGCCATTGAGGCGGCAGAGGGCCAGCAGCACCCCCACATATTCGCCACAGGAGCCAGTGCCCCGCTCCAGCACCACATCGGGGTTGTCAATGTGGGGCGTAATGCGGTAGGAGAGGCGATCGTAGACGTAATCGCGAATGCTCAAAATTTGGCGTAGGGGGTTGGTTTCGTCGCCCACCGCTTCCTTGGCGGCCCACTGGACGATCGGCGTATCCATGGCCAAGTTCTCATTATCCACTAGATACCGGGCCTTAAACTCCTCCGAAAACTCCTCCGTCAGGTCCACATCCTTGGGCAAAAGCTGATACTTAATGCCATAGGTATCAATCACCGCCCGCCAGCCAAAAACCTGGCGATCGTGCTCCTGAAGCTTCTCAAACCGGAAAATGGCGGTTTTTTCCCCCTCCTGTTCCACCACCTCAAAGGGCAGGCCAAAGGGTTCCACCGAGACTACCCGCTGGCGATCGGTATTAGACGGCAAGGCAATCCGCCACTCCACATCCTCCAAGGCGACGGGATCTAGCGGTGCTAGCTCTTCCACATAGCACAACTCTAGGCGATAGCCATTGGAGAGGGCATAGGGCTGGCCCGGTTGGTAGCTGTAGTGGAGGGGCTGGATCAAGCTGCGATCGCGGCGGGCCAAGCGATGGGGTTCGTAGCCGTTGGGGTCGTCCTGGATGTACAACTGTTCACTGCTGTACAGCACAAAGAGTTGCTCGGTCGGTTGCGCTGACGCGGCGGCGGTTTGTCCAGAGCCAGCGGTGTTGGTCGCTGAGGGAGGGGCCGATCGGGGCAGAAACTGAAGACCAGTGGGGTGCTCAAAGGGCGTGAGCAAGCTGAAGCGCTGTTCCCCCGTGGCCCGATCGAGGCAATACACCGTTTGCTCTCCCTGATCGGCCACCCATAGCTCTTCTGCCCGTGCTGCTAGGTGCTCAACCCCCACCCCCGGTGCCCGAAACTGGGTAATGAGGTTGCCATTGGCCGCGCTGACCACAAAAATCAGCCCCAGGCGGGAGTTCGACACATACAGGGTATTCCCAGAAATTGCAATTCCCTCCGCCCGATCGCGCACCTCTGCCACATAGGTGATCTCCCAGGTTTTGAGGTCACAGGCATAGACTCGCGTACCTTTGGTGAACCAGAGGGTGTCGTCTTGGACTGTCAGGCCATTGCTGTCGCGGAAAATATCCACCTGCTGCTGGTTGAGAATACAGACATTGGCGGAATCGGGGTCAATTTGGACCACATAGCCCTGGAAGCGATCGAGGCTAACAAACTTCCCCTGCCAAATCCCCAGGCCACACAACCGCGCCACGGATAGGGGATAAATAATCTGGGAGCGAGGAGACGATAGTGTGGTAGAAGGGGCAACCAAGGTCAT
>JAYKJG010000352.1:0-4397 GCA_035286285.1 Prochlorothrix sp. | reverse complement strand
AGTGATCGTGCAGGTACTGGCGGAGCAGAATGACTAAGGTAATGATGACATCAAGGTGCAGGGTCGTTTCTGCCAAGGGTTCACCGTCTGAGCTAGGGTAGAAGATTTCTGGGGGTTGGGTTGGGGTGAGTTGGGGGGCTATGGCAATCATGGTGTGATTCCCGCTAAGGTCTGCTGATTTTACGGTAGCACAAATATATTACTGTCTAGGGGTATGCTTTAGCGGGTCTGGTTGAGGCTGTCGATCGCCCTGTTACTGCTGGATCTGGGTTGCGACGCGGGAGCGTCGGGGGAGGCATTCCCACGCTGGAGCTTGGGAACGAGGAAAGCGGGGGAACGAGGAAGCGAGGGATTTAGTGGCGGTTTAGGGCCAGGATTGGATTTCTTGGTGTAAGCAGTGAATGAGGGATTGGAGGGCGGGGCGACGATCGAGGGCGGCAAGGGCGGTGTCGGTGGGGGACAGGTCGGGGCTGGGGGGAGTAGGGGCGGGAAAGGGGAGGCGATCGGCGACGGATTGGAGGGCAGCGGCGATCGCCTTGTAATACCAACAGGTGCCGTCGTAACCCTGGCTAAAGCGGCTCCAGAGGCTATCTCCTAAGAGGGAGTAATCGCGGCTGATGCAGCGGGCGTTGTGGAGTTTGTCGGCGGTGGTGACCAGTAGGGCGGAAAAGGGCTTGTGGGCGAGGCTGTCGATGTAGTCTTGTTTGCGCTGGTACCAGTCGCGCTGGGGGTCGGTGGATTGGCTACAGGCTTCGACGAGGGCGAGGACGGTGGGGCCGAAGTGCTGGGTGATGTCGGTGCGGATTTGATCGATCGGGCGATCGCTATGGCTAGGGCCGTCTTCAAGGGCATCGTGGAGGAGGGCGGCGATCGCTTCGGTTTCGCTGCCTTGGTGCTCTAAAACCAGGCTGCTGACGGCGAGAAGGTGGCTGAAGTAGGGAAGGCCGTAGTAACCGGGGTTGTGTTGGCTGCCTTTGCGGATTTGGCGGTGGTGGAGGCTGCGGGCGTAGAGGAGGGCGCGATCGTAGCGATCGGTGAGGAGGGGTTGGGGGGAGAGCATAGTTGAGGGGGGGAGTTAGGGGGGCCGGTTGCAAAGGGGCGATCCCAAGGGGTTAGTTGCCTACAGAGGGGATGGTCCCAGCTTAGACGATCGCGGGAACTGGAGCACTGGGGGAGAACTCATGCAATACTGGGGCAGGTTGCTTGAGGGCGTTCTAGACCTGTCAAATTTGCAACCTATCTACTTGGCGGATAGACCCTCATCCCCCAGCCCCGACCCCCAGGACGGGAGCAAGAGAATTTTCATGGAAAGTCCCTCTACCCCTTTGGGAGAGGGATTTAGGGTGAGGGCTTCCAAAGTGAAGTACACCCAGTCAAACCCTATAGGAAAGGACTTTAACTATGGCAACGGTCAATGTTGAACAGGGGCAATACCAGCTTTATAAACTGACAGATGAAGCGACCCAGACGGAGGTAGTGGTGATTCCGGAACGGGGCGGAATTGTGACGGAGTGGCGGGTGCAAGGTCGGGATTTGTTTTATCTCGATCGGGAGCGGCTGACGGATCCCAAACTGAGTGTACGGGGAGGAAACCCCATTTTATTCCCTATTTGCGGGAATTTGCCGGAGGATCGCTATACGGTAGAGGAGCAGAGCTATACATTGGTGCAGCATGGTTTTGGGCGGAATTTGCCCTGGACTGTGGTGGCTCAGTCTACGGAACCGCTGAGCTTGTCGGTGCAGTTGGTGAGCACTGAGGAGACCCGATCGGTCTATCCCTTTGACTTTGTGGTGACTTATACCTATGTCGTTGAAGGGGGGTGTTTGGAGATTCGGCAGCGTTATGAAAATACGGGCGATCGGCCTCTGCCCTTTAGTGCAGGGTTTCATCCCTATTTTGAGATTACTGATGGTGAAAAACCTGGGATGAGCTATGATTTCCCGGTGAAGCAGTGGCAATCTAAAGAGACGGGCGAACTTTTGGACTTTGAAGGTTTAGATTTCAGCCTGGATGAGATTGATATGGCTTTTCCGGGGGTGATGGGGACGGTGGCGACGGTGACGGATCCGAGCCGATCGCTGACGTTGAGTGTGGAGTATGACACGCCCTTTAAGACGCTGGTGTTTTGGACGGTGAAGGGGAAGGATTTTTACTGTTTGGAACCTTGGAGTGGGCCGCGTAATGCGATGAATACGGGAACTGATTTGCTGGTGGTGGCTCCGGGTGAGGTGTTGGAAACCTGGGTGCGCTATCGGGCTGTGATAGGGTAAGCAGAGAGGGCGCGAAGAGGGCGCGAAGAGGGCGCGAGGACCGCGCCCCTACCGATCGGGGGTGTAGGGGCCGGGTCTTCCGGCCTTCTTAGGAGGGCGCGAGGACCGCGCCCCTACCGATCGAGGGTGTAGGGGCCGGGTCTTCCGGCCTTCTTTGAAGGGTTGGTGGGGTTAGAACAAATCGTCTAGGAAAATGGAGGGGGGGCGGCTGGTGGGTTCTGGGGTGGGGTCAGTGGGGGGATCGGCGGCAAAGAGGTCGTCAACCCGGAGGGAGGTGTTGCGAACAGAGTTTTGATTTTGGTGTTGGAGGACTGCTTGGCGCAGAAATTCGATTTGGTCGTGGGGATTGACCCCGACGGGACAGGCAGCATTGCAGTAGTGGGCGTTGGTGCAGCCCCAGACCCCTTTGCTAATTTGGTTGTATTGGTCAAGGCGATCGGGGGTGCGATCGTCCCGCGAGTCGAGAACTAAGCGGTAGGCTCTGGCGAGGGCGTGGGGGCCGACAAATTGGGGATCGATGCGTTTGGCTTCGCATTGGGAGTAGCAGGCTCCGCAGAGGACGCATTGGTCCATGGGATTGAGTTGGGCGCGTTGGGCTGGGGTTTGGAGCAGTTCGCGATCGGGGGGGACGATCGGATTGGAGCGCACGATCGGATCAACCTCTAGCAATCCTCTCCAAAATCCCTGCATTTCTACGACTAAATCCTTAATTACTGGCATATTGCCCATGGGGGTGATGCTCAGCACGGGAAGCCCGTCTTCTGTGACTAACATCTTGCTGTTTTGGAGACGTTCTAGTTCACTGCGGATGTTTTCTTTACAGGCGAGGACCGATCGGCCATTGACTCCCATGGCGCAACTGCCACAGATGGCGTTGCGGCAGTTTTTGCGAAAGGCAAGGCTCCCGTCTTGTTCCCATTTGACCTGGTTTAAGCAGTCTAAAATTGTGGTGGTGGGCTGGACTGTGAGTGTGTAGCGCTGGAGTTGGGGGGCTTGGTTGGGCTGCTGGCGGTGGATCTTGAGGATAATGTCCATGGGACGATCGGGGGCTTGCGTGGGGATTGCTAGCCCGGATCTTCGGGACTGCTGGGGGCAAATCCGGATCTGTTGTCGGTCTGGGCAGCGGGGAGCCACGGGGGCACGACCCCTACCGAGGTTCTGGCAACATGAGAGGTTTCCTGTCGTCGGTCTAGGAAGAGGGTCGGCACGGGGGCACGACCCCTACCGATATTTGGCTTTACTGGAGGGTATCGGGGTCAATTCCCAGTTCCTGTAGGCGTTGGGCCAGTCGATCTGCCCGTTGGCGTTCTGCGCTCAGTTGCTGGCTTGTGTCTTCTAGTTGCTGGCTGACATCATTGTAGGTGGCAAAGGGCTGGCCGTTGGGGCGTGTTAGCCGGAGGGTTGTGTCGGACCAGTGGAAGCAAATGCTAAGGCGGGGGCTGACCCAGCCGTTGATGTTGTCGATGAGGGTGAGGTGCTCTTGGCTGCGGATCCAGCCGCTGAGGTCGTTACGATCGGGGTCGTAGATGTAGTATTCCTCGACTCCGTAGCGATCGTAGAAGATTTGTTTGCGGCTCATTTCGGTGAGGGTGTTGCCGGGGGAGAGGATTTCAAAGACAACTTGGGGGGCAATGTTGTTTTCTTTCCATTGCTGGTAGGAGCCGCGATCGCCTTTTTTGACCCCAAAGATGACCATGACATCGGGGGCTTGGCGAATTTTGTTGTTACCTTCGACGGGGTACCAGAGGAGGTCTCCGGCGACGAAGACTTCGGGGTTTTGGGCAAAAAGCCATTCTAGGTTGTGATGGATGATTTGAATCCAGCGAAATTGTTGGGTATTGTCGGCCATGGGTTTACCATCGCTGTCGGGGTAGATGATGGTATCGGGGGTGAGTTGGGTTTGGGTGATCATGGTTGAGTTCTCTAGGGTGGGGATTAGTGCGACGATCGGCGGGGGCTGAAAGTGAGATCCCCGGTTTCTTCTAGGGTGAAAGCCAGTGTTTAACGGGAAAAGGGACAGAAACCGGGGATCTGTGCCCTAGGGACTATCTTGCGGGGGTTGAGATTCCAGGTTTCTTGGGTGGGGTTTGTGAGATAATTGGCTCCGGTTGAGAAGAAACCTGGAA
>JAYKJG010000351.1:0-5033 GCA_035286285.1 Prochlorothrix sp. | reverse complement strand
GTGGCTTCCTGGGCAAACTGAACCGTTGCGGCGGCCTGTTGCGCTGCCCGGTTGGCTTGGGTGGCTTTTGCCTCCGCTTGCCCCTGGCGCTGGATCGCGGCGGCTAACTGCGCTTCGGCCTGCTGCTGCACTTGGGCCGATTCCCCCTGCACCCGCGCCAGTTCCCCCCGCGCTGCCGCCACCGCCCGATCCGCTGCCGCCTTCTCCTGCTGGGCCTGTTTAACTTGCGCTTGGGCTTTCTTTTGTGTCTGCTCTGCCGTTGCTTCGATTTGGGTCGCCTTCTCGGTCGCTTCCTGCACCTCAGTCTCGGCCTGGGCTTGAATCTGCTGAGCCTCCCCCTTGGCCGCTGTGACCTGCTCTGCCGCCGCCTCGACCTGAGCTTGGGCCGCTTTCTCTCGTTCCTGGGTCTGCCGGAAACTCCAGCGCCCATAGACTCCCGCACCTGCCATCACCGCCAGGGCAATCCCCGTTGCCACCGCCAACCGTCGCCCCGCCTTCCGACTCGCCCCCGCCAACACCTCATTCTCTGCCATTAACAGCTTCTCCCGCTGCTGTGCAGCCCCTAGCTCCCGCTGCTGCTCAAAATCATAATCCGGCCACAGGTTCCGAATCGGAAACACCAAATAATCATGGACCAACTGAAACCGCCCGTCTCCCGGATCTCCCCAGGTCACCACCAGCCCCGATTCCGTCAACACCCGCCGCACCAGTTCCAAATCCGCCTCCACAACCGTGTCATCCCCCTGCGCCCTCCCAAAGCACTCCACCGCCAGCCATACATCCACCTCACTGCGAATCGGCCTTAACCCCTGGGCATTGGTCAGCCCTAGCAAAATCCCCCACGCCGCCGCCTGCTCCCGGTCTGCCCCACAGTCCGCCACCACCTCCCCCACATAGCCATCCACCACCGGAGCCGTACTGGTGAGGATACTCGTCACCTTCCCCCCAATCCGCGCCTCATACTGGGCCACCGTCTCCACCCCCCAGGCTTGTAGCTGTGCCCCCACCACCTGCAACTGCACTGGACGCACCAGCCCCCCCTCCGTCGCCAAATCTGCCACCAATGCCTGCACCAGTTCCGGCTCCAGCCCATAGTTGGCCCGTTCCGCCAAGGCTGTAATCACTGTTTTTGCTCGATCTTTTGTGAAATTGCCCAAATAATAGGAATTTTCTTCGCTAAATAATTCTGTCGCCAGTCCCTGAGCTTTCACAACCCGATCGAGGGCTTGGAGCCGATCGCAGTAATCCTCCCGCAACGACAGCACCACCTTCACATACTGCACCGCCATCCCCCGCAAACACTCCACAATAAACCCATAAAACGCCTGCCGCTCTGCCTCCGTCACCGCCGTTGAGGTAAAAAACTCCTCAAACTGGTCAAACACCAACACCGTCACCCGATTCGCCGCCGCATTCCGCTGCAAAATCCCATAAATCGCCGCTAAATCCTCCTCAGTCCCCCTTTTCAAGGGGGAAGTAAGATTATCTCTTTCCCCCCCTTTCTGAAGGGGGGCTAGGGGGGATTCTTCCAACGCCGCCAACACCCGCCCCTGCCAACCCTCATAGACCCGCACCAACACCGGCACCCCCCGCCGACCCGCCGGAAACTTGGCCCGCGCCAACGCCGGAACCAACCCCGCCTCCACCAACGTACTCTTGCCTACCCCCGACGGCCCATAGATCGTCAAACACTTGTGGGCATCCAAGGCCAGCCGATCGGCCACCAAAGACCGCACATCCTCCCCCCGCCCCGAAGCCGCAAACAACACCTCCACCGCCGCCCCGGCCCCCACCACCTGGAACTGACCCGCTCCCATAAAGGCCCGCAGCCCAAACTGCAACTCCCACTGCCGCTGCTGTTGCTTCCAGGTAAACGCCTCCCCATGGGCACCCCGATCGCGCAGCCCCTGCCGCAACCGCCCCACCAAATCCACCAACCCCAAGCCCCATTGCCGCTGCTGTGCCCTGGGGAACTGCTCCGGATCCACCGCTGCGATCGTCTCCCGCAGAGCCGCCTCGATCGCCGCCCCATCCCCACCCAACTGCTCCCCCGCCTGAACCGCCAACTGCCCCAACCGCAGCCGCTCCCCCTGCCACTGGGGCCAAATCTCGCTCAATTTCCGCCCCTCAGCCCACAGACTCAGCCCCGATTCCGTAAAGGCTTCCCCTTGCGCCCAATTGCCCCCCAGTGCCGCCACTTCTGCCCCCAGTCGCTCCCGTTGCAGCAAATAGGGCCACCACTGCTTCAACCCCTGCGCTGCCACTAATGGGCGATACACCGCCGCCGCTGCTTCTAATTCCGCCGCGATCGCCGCTCCCTGCCCCAACTCTAGCCACACCTGCCACCGCTGCCCCCACCACCGCGCCCAGACTTCCGGCCCATAGCCCCGCCGCAGTTCCCCCCAGGCCCGATCGAACGCCTCCCGCGCTGGCTCTAACTGCCCTAAATCCCGATGCGCCCAAGCTTCGTGCAGGGCGACCAGTCCCCGCAACTGGGGCCGATCCGCTGGTAAATTGCCAAAAACCTGCTGAAAGACCCCGATCGATCGCCGTCGCTGCGGCTCTCCCCCGGTGGCCCACCCCTGCCGCCCCTGCCAGAACCGGAGTTCTAGGGCCAACTGCGGCGGCAACTGCCAGGTTTCTTGGAGTTCTTCGATCGGCCTCGCCAGAAAATTCCCCAACTCCTGGGCATCTCCCGGCTCTAAAAACTCCCCATTGGGCCGAAACTCGTCATGCTGCTCCAGTCCCCGCTGGATTTTCTGTCCCTGCTCCTGAAACCAGGTCTGTTGTAACTCCGGCTCTGGCACAAAGACAAAGGTTGTGGTCCAGGTTTTGAAGTCATTGATCTGGCGGGTCATGGTTTGGCGCACCCGATCGTCTACCCACAGCACCAAGGGCAGGGCCAGCATTTGGCGAAACTGCTCCCGCGATCGGTTCAAATCCTTCAACACCGCCTGTAATTGCTCAGCATCGAACTCCGTGAGGCCGACGATCGCGGTTCCCGCCCCAATGGCCCCAATCTCCTTGGCGGATTCTGCCAAAAACCGCTGCAACGGCTGGTAGACCTCCATCGCCTCTGGGGGCACTTGGAACTCGATCGGCGCTGGGATCCCGATCGCCGCACAACAGGGGGGCAGAGCCGATCGCAGCCGTTCCTGAAGTACCCGACTGGGAGCCACCGCCAAGATCAAGGCCGACTCCCCCGCCATCAAATCCAAGGTGTCGGCCAACTGTTCCAGCCGCGATCGGTTCTCAGCGCTCAACTCAATCATCACAAACCTTATGGTGAACACACACGTAGGTTGGGTAGAGGAACGAAACCCAACAAGCCTAACCCCTGCTTTTGAACTCTAGCCCATGAACCCCAGCAAAATTCCCGTAGGGGCGGGTTTCTACAGAAAAATTGGCTAGATCGCCGCTATTTCCATAAACCCGCCCTCTTCGCAACGAACCCCAAAAGAGGGCAGGTTTAGTGAATACGTGGGTGGGTGGCCGAGATGGTTCCAAAAACCTGCCCCTACATAACCCTAGAAAGCTGTTGGGTGCGATCGGCCTAGGATTGCAAGCGCGGATCATCCCGGAGCAGTGGATTGACCATAAACCAGCGGCCCTCAGCCTCCGTGCGATACTCAAACACAAATAAACTGTGGAGCAGCGTCTGGTGCTGAGCTTCCCCCACCACCACCTGGGTTTGATGCACCTGTTTTAACATAGCCCACTCCTCCGGCTCCACTGCCAAACGCAGATCATCCCGCATCTCCTGGACCGACTGGTTGAGATTGGCGCGGGTGATGGGCAACTGCCGCCTTTGCTTTTGCAAACAGGAAAACAGCAAACTCATGAGATTGCGGGCATGGCCCCCGCTCTGGCAACAGAGATAGTCCAAATCCGCCATCCCATGCTCAAAAAGGGTCTCCACCCGCTCCAGCCGATCGGCCTCCGACAGATCCGGAAAGGCCCGCGCCAAGACCATCTGCCGCAACTGGGCCAACCCCGTTCGATCGGGACGACCATCCTTGTGCTGGACCGGCACCATGGGCAGCGCCGTCGGCGCATTGCCCCCGCCCAGCCGCTGCATCAGTTCCTGGTAGGCATTGGAAAACATCAGCGCCAGGGGAATCGTATAGACCACATGGCAGTTGAGGCCGCTGAGTTGGTTGCCCCGTGTGACAAAAATTTGCTCCGCCCAGGTTTTGCCCGGAGCGATCTCATTGGTCTGAATCCGATCGAGGCCGTCAATAATAATCACTAGCCCCGCCTGACCCCGATCGGCCAAGATCCGATGCACCGGAGCCAGCAATTCCTCGTTAATGGCCCGAATTAGCCCATCGGTGCGAAACTCCAGGGACTGGCGCAACTGACTGCGGGCCTGGGGGCTTTCCTTGGTTTTAGCGGTGACCTTGCCCAAACTAAAGGGACCAATCCCCAAGGATGCTTCCGCCTCAAAGTCCACCGCGATCGGGGTTTGCAGCAGTTCCATCGCTTCCTTGACCAAATTGGACAAATAGCCCGCCTTGACCCGAATTTGCTGCTGTTGCATCCACTTAGCGACCTGGTGAGCAATGGCCAGCAAAATATCGCTAATATCCACATCCCCCATGTCTAGCTCGTCGCTGGAGTCGAAGGAGATCACCACAAAGTCCTCGGCCCGCAGATTGGCGGCAAGGCGGCTCAGTTCCGTTGACTTACCGCAACCAATGTGGCCCGTAAACAGTTGCCGGGTTGGATCTGGTGCCTCTAGGGCGATCGTGTCCCCCATCTGGTTAATGACCTCACCGCCCCGCACTTCGGCAAAGTCGATGTAATACTGGCGATCGTCGGGATTGCTAAAGTTTAAGGTCTTGTTGGGGTTGCAGGCTTTGAAAAAGCGCTTAAATTCCGCAGGATCCATAGGTACTCTCTCGCGTATTCCACCTCGCCCCAAGGGCTAGCCTATTCTAGCCCCTTTAGCCCTCCGGACAGCGCTACCTTTACACATCCTGAAGACATTCGGTGATGTGGCGATCGATCGCGCAAATGGCCGCTGTTAGCGC
>JAYKJG010000350.1:0-9625 GCA_035286285.1 Prochlorothrix sp. | reverse complement strand
CTAGCACCTCAGCTTGGGGAAAACTCGGCTTTTCTCCATAGGTTTCCACCCAAACAAAAACCTCGCCCTCCTCCGTAAACTTGACCGCATTACTGAGCAAATTCAGCAAAATTTGCCGAACACGGGTCACATCCCCCAAGATTCGATCGGGAACATCCGGATCCAAAGCATAACCTAGCTCAATCTTCTTCTCCTTTGCCTTCGTAATCAGGAGATCTAAACAGTCCTCAAGACATTCGCGCAAACTAAAGGGATGGGCCTCAACCTCTAAGCGCCCCGCCTCAATCTTAGAAAAATCAAGAATATCGTTCACCAAAGCCAAAATGGTCTCGCCACTGCTGCGGATCACTTGGGTACAGTGGTTTTGCTCCGAATTCAGGGGAGTTTCTAGCAAAATCCCCGTCATCCCAATAATGCCGTTGATCGGGGTGCGCAGTTCATGGCTCATCATCGCCAAAAACTCACTGCGGGCCTGGAGCATCGCCGCTGTTTCCACCTGGCCCTTAAACAGCACCAAACCACTGGTCATGGCCATCAGCAGCACGGGCGTGGTGATGGGGATCCAAACATTGCCATAGAACAGGACCAGCCCCAGCACCCCCCAACTCAAGCAGAGCGCTGTCGCCAGCAGCCACTGGCGCTTCAGGGAAGACCGAGGCAGCAGAAAACTCAGGACTGGCCCCGCCAGAAGGATTAAAATCCACTCCTGCCCCAGCAAAGGCTGCTGTAGGAAGTTATCTTGCAATAAATTATGCAGAACAGCGGCATGGAGATACACCCCAGAAGTGGGGGGACTGAGGTTAAACGGCGTGCTGAGGGGATCTTGCCCCGTTAGCGTTACCCCCACCAGGACAATTTTGTTGCGGAAGGCTTTGGGGTCAATGGTGCCCGCCACCACGTCATGGAACGAGAAACGGGTGAGATCTTCAATGGGACCGGGCCAGTTCACCCAGAGCCGATCGGGAACAGCCCCCCGCCCCTGCAAAAAAGGCGATCGCACCAAGTCGGGCAGTTCCTCTGGGCTGACTGTGGCACTAATCATATAGTTGTACAACTCTAGGAGCGTAATGCCCAAGGTAGGCACCTCCCCTAGATAGGTGTAGACATAGCGCGTCACACCATCTAGATCGATGCGCTTATCGACATGGCCCGCCAAGGTCACCGGGCTAAACTCCGGCACCGTCGCCAGGGTCCGCCCCTCACTGTCCGCCGCCAAGGCCAAGGCTACACTGCCGTTATTGACCAAGGCTTCCGCTAGGGCCGCATCATCGGGGCCGGGTTCGCTCCAAATTAAATCAATCCCGATCGCCGCCGGTTGCCCCAAATCCAACGCTTCAATCAGTTGCCGATAGCGATCGCGCTCCCAAGGAAATTGACCATAGACATCCACGCTGTCTTGATTGATTTCGATCATGACCACGCGATCGTCCCACACCTGCGCCCCCCGCACCTGAAACAAAACATGATAGGTCAGGTTTTCTAAAGACTGCCAAACCCCCAGACGCAGCAAGAGGAACACAAACAAAGCCGTAGCACTTCCTGGCCACAATGGGATGAGGACACTGCCCAGTTTTGCCCACCCAAAATTTTTCCACTGTAGTTTCAGTTTGCCCATGGATTGCCTTTGTGGGTTGGATTTGCCCTTAACCGCTTGCGGTCTGGATGTTCTGTCTGCCCTGGCGGTTCTGGGAAAGCAACGGCAAGGGGCCGTAGCACGGACTTTAGTCCGGACCGGGGCAAATGTGAAATGCACCCAAGCTACAGGGCCGATCGGCCAAGGCATTAAACAGGCAAAACCTTGCCCCGCAAGCCCTTGGGCGGCGTAATCCCAAAGCGATCGCACACCGTCGGGACCACATCATAGAGTTGTGCCCCCTCCAAAACCTTCCCGCCCTGGGGTCGCCGGGGATCGTAGTAGATCATTAACCCCAGGGGAGCATGGTTGGCATCATCGGGGCCGGTGTCGTTATTGGCGGTGTAAAGACTACCGTGGCCCACGCTGCCCACCGATCGCCATGCCAAATTGTCAAAATACACCAACAAGTCCGGAGCTACTCCCCGCACGCGCTGGTAAATCTCCTGGGGGCGATAGGCATGGTTAACCATGGGGTTGCCCTGGGGATCGGTGAAGGCTTCCAAACGAGTGGCCAATTCCGTGCGTAGGCGATCGTAGTCAGTCATGGGCACAATACCCTGGGGTTCCCGCCCCTGCACATTGAGAAAGACCCGACCATAGTAGCCCCCCGCCCCCCAGACCTGGGTTTTCTCCCAATCCACCACCGCTTGATCCAAGGGCAGCGGCTCCGTCGGCGTTTCCTTCAGGACCAAATAGCCCTCCTGAATCAGCCACTCATTGAGGCAAATTCCCCCCATCAGGGGCTGCGCCCCATGGTCCGAGACCACCACAATCACCGTCTCGTCGCTACACTGGGCCACCAGTTCCCCCACGCGCTGATCCACATAAATGTAGTAGTCCTGGATGGCAGTAGCGTAGGGATCCCCCGGTTGATATTGGGGATGGCGGGGATCCATGGGTTTCCAAAAGGCATGGTGAATGCGATCGACCCCCATATCCACCAGCATTAAAAAGTCAGGGGAGTCTTGATGCAGCAGCTTCTGGGCTAGGGTAAAACGCTGATCACAGAGGCGATAGAGGTTGTCCAGGATTTGGGCTTTATCCTCCGATCGGAACTCCGGCACATCCAACATAAAATCCGGCATCCAAGCCCGAATTTTTGCCCCCAATTCCGGCGGATGGGTAAAGGGGGTCTCCAGATTGGGAGTCAGAAAACAAGAGACTTGGCTACCGTTAACGGCACAGGGGGGCGAGGTGCCCGGTACGCTGAGGGTAGCAACGGTCCAGCCCGCCTCCCCCAGCACATCCCACAGGCGCGGCACCTTCACAGCCCGACCGTCGGAAATGGCCATGCTTTGGTAGCCCCGATCGCGGCGGTTGCGGAAACCATAAATCCCCAACTCCCCCGGATCCCGCCCACTCATCATGCAGCTCCAGGCAGGCACCGTAATCGCCGGAATGCTACTTTCCAAGCGGCCATAGCTGCCCTGCTCCATCAGGCGGGAGAGGTTGGGCAAGTGCGATCGCCACTGCTCAAAAACCAGCTCCGGAGCCATGCAGTCCAGCCCAATGATCAGCAATCGGGGACTAGGCCGGGTTACAGCGGCTGCGGGGGCAAACTCAGCACGAGACACGGGTGCTCCAGTAGACACGGGATACTCCAACAGATAATCCAGTAGATACAGATCTGGCCCTCGCTTACCGTAGCCCCACCCAAGTCAAAAGACCCTGGTGGGTGAACAACTCCAACAGCAACAGCAGGACAAACCCCACCATCGCAAAGCGTCCATTCAAGCGTTCCGCATAGGCCGTCCAGCCAAAACCCGGTTCCGGTTCAGTTGCCAGGGACTCCGCTAGGAACTCCGCTACAGACTCCGCTGCCGTAGACTCCGATCGATCCGGCTCTGGGGTTGCAGGGTCTGGCGGGGGCGACTGTTCTGGAAATGCGCTGTCCGGGGCAAAATTCTCAGTCATAGGTCCGGGGTTTGGCTAACGATATCGCTCAGCACCTAACAGCTCAGCAACTCCTCAATTTGCCACGAGGGGTTATCTTGGATAGCTTGCTGGAGGCGATCGAACATTTGCCGACAGTGATTATCTGCCTGAAGGGGCAATTCTTCGTTTTTGATGACCAAATTGACCTGGGCACGCTGGGTCAGCCCCAAGCCCTTGTCAATGAGTCCTTCAACAGTCACCAACTTTGCAAAGGGGACTTCACCAGGGATCTCGCGGCCCATGATGTAGTCGTTTGTGTCGTAGATGACTTCAAAGCGGCAGGATTGAAAAAGGGTAATCAAGGCGCTATGAATGTTTTGGTCAGAGAGGATTACGGTTAAGGAGCAAGTGTAGCGGGCCATGAAAAACCTGAATGAACTCCAGAGTAGGGATAGGCAGAAACCGTGTTAATACCTTAGTTTCTGGACCGCTATATTGTCTATAGGCTGTCCAGGGGCATCTCTGGCCACTTGCCCAACCGCTGCTCAAGGCTCGGCTATCCACTACCCTCAGCCCCTATTCTAGACTGCCGCCCCCCAACAACCCATGTCTGTGTCCCTGATCCCTGCCGCTGCTGCCTTAGACCTCTCCCCCGATCGCCCCTCCCAGCCTCCACCGGGTCGTTTGATTGTCCTAGAAGGCGGCGACGGCTGTGGCAAAACCACCCAAATCCAACGGCTCTACCCCTGGCTCTGTTCCGCCGATCCCTGGCCAGACAGCCAGACCCGGCCCCCCGCCATTCACCTCACCAAGGAACCGGGCGGTAGCGAACTGGGGCACAAGCTGCGATCGATCCTGCTCAACCCCCAACTGCTCAACGCTCCCATCGCCGATCGGGCCGAGCTATTTCTCTACGGGGCCGATCGATCCCAGCACATCGAACAACTGCTAAAACCCTGGCTAGCGGCGGGGGATTGGATCCTGTGCGATCGCTACACCGGCTCCACCGTCGCCTACCAAGGCTATGGACGGCAGCTTGACCTAGACCTCATCCACACCATTAACCACCTGGCCACCGGGGGACTGCAACCGGATTTAGTCCTCTGGCTCGATCTCCCCGTCCCAGACTGTCAGGCGCGACTGCGGGCACGGGGCAACGCCGATCGCCTGGAAGCCGCCCAAGCCGACCAAATTGCCTTTGCCCACCGCATTCACCAAGGCTTTGCCGACCAAGCCGCCCAGGATCCCGATCGCTGGCTCCGCATTTCCGGCACAGGATCAGTAGAGACCGTGGCCGATCGCCTCCAAACTGCCCTCCGCCACTGGATCAGCACCAACCTAACCCCATCCCCACCCCCCTAACCCACCTGTAAGATTGGGCCTCTGGCCCCTTACTGACCTACAAACATTGACCTACAAAAAGTTGACCTACAAAAAATAGGCAGATCCCAATTAATCTGTCACCAAACCATGCTCCAAGGCGTAGCGCACCAACTCCGTGCGGCTATTGGTGCCCGTCTTGCTAAACAGGCGGCTCACATACTTCTCCACATTGCGCACACTGGTATCCAACTCCTTGGCAATTTCCTTATTCATCAAGCCCTTCGCCACCAGGTTCAACACACTTTGCTCACGGGGCGTAAGGTCAATTTTGACCGGGGTTGCACTTTGGACCATAGAAGGCCGCTGCACCAATAAATTGCGAATTTCCTCAATTTGGCGAGCCATTGTATTAATATCCGTGGTTTCCCCGCTCTGGAGTTCGCTCACCACCACCGCCCGACGGGTCAGCAAATTTTGGACGATCGTCACCAACTCATCGGGATCAAACGGCTTCGACAAATAGGCATCACACCCCGCTTGGTAGCCCTGGATCCGATCGCTCGTCATCCCCCGCGCCGTTAAAAACACCACCGGGAGCGCCTTAAAGCGATCGTCCCCCCGCATCTGCCGCAAAAACTGATAGCCATCCACACGCGGCATCATCACATCCGTAATCACCAAATCCGGACGCACCTGTTGCAGCTTATCCCAGCCTTCCTGGGCATCACTGGCCACATCCACCACAAAACCATCATCTTGCAGATAAGCCTGAACAGACTCACGGATGCCCGGTTCATCATCCACTAACAAAACTCGTGCGGTTGTCATGAAACTTTTGCCTTTTCTGTGAGGGTTGCGCGTCAAAGGTTACTGGGGAAAAACAGGGCGGAACTCAGCCTAGGGTTACCCGTTCCGGCGTGATGACCAGTGTACCAAGCCCCTTTCCCTGGGTTGGGGTAGGGTTCAAGGACGGATTTCCCAACGCAGGTGGCCGCTAGCACGCACCCCGATCGAGCCAATCCACCCCCCACGATCGTCCCCCACCGATCGTGGCTCCCCCCCTCTCAAAAAAACGCCGATCCGGAGATTACCGGCCTTTGCTAGACTGGAAAAGATTGGATCTGCCTCTTTCAGACGCACCCATACGCACTCGTCCGGGCCTAGGCCAAGCAGTCCTAAACGCCGAGGATTCTCAGTGGGATTTTGGACAGGTCTAACGTAATCAGATTCATATTCATAGCTCGGCCATTTTCGGCAGTTAGGAGGAAAAACCTTGGAAAATACCCTTGGATTAGAAATTATTGAAGTCGTCGAGCAAGCGGCAGTTGCTTCCGCTCGCTGGATGGGGAAAGGCGAAAAAGACACCGCTGACCAAGTAGCTGTAGAAGCCATGCGTCAACGCATGAACCAAATCTACATGCGCGGTCGCATCGTCATTGGAGAAGGGGAGCGGGACGAAGCCCCCATGCTCTACATCGGCGAAGAAGTGGGCGTTTGCACCCGTGCTGATGCCAAGAACTACTGCAACCCCGAAGAACTAGTCGAAATCGACATCGCCGTTGACCCCTGCGAAGGCACCAACCTCGTCGCCAAAGGTCAGCCCGGTTCCATGGCTGTGTTGGCGATCGCCGAAAAAGGTGGTCTCTTCCACGCCCCCGACTTCTACATGAAGAAGCTGGCCGCCCCCGCCGTAGCCAAGGGCCATGTGGACATCAACAAGTCCGCCACCGAAAACCTCAAAATCCTCTCCGACTGCCTCAACCGCTCCGTCGAAGAACTGGTGGTCGTGGTCATGGATCGCCCCCGCCACAAAGACCTGATCAATGAAATCCGCGAAGCCGGTGCCCGTGTGCGTCTGATTGCCGATGGTGACGTGTCTGCGGCCATTTGCTGTGCCTTCTCCGGTAGCAACATCCACGCCCTGATGGGGATTGGAGCCGCTCCCGAAGGGGTGATCAGTGCAGCCGCCATGCGCTGTCTGGGGGGCCACTTCCAGGGCAAGCTGATCTACGACCCCGCCGACGTTAACACCCCTGAGAGCGAAAAGTGGACCCGCGAGGACAACTACAACCGTCTTAAGGACATGGGCGTAGAGAATCCCGATCAGGTGTTTGAAACGGAAGAGTTGGCCTCCGGTCAAACCGTGCTGTTTGCAGCCTGCGGCATCACCCCCGGCACCCTCATGGACGGGGTGCGCTTCTTCCACGGCGGTGCCCGGACCCAGAGCCTGGTCATCTCCACCCAATCCAAGACCGCCCGCTTTGTGGACACCATCCACATGTGGGACAACCCCAAGAACCTGCAACTGCGCTAAGAGCAGCTTGAAACTGGCTGGAGGCTGGGTTTCGGCTCAAAATCGCTAATCTAGGCTTCAGGCCGATCGAGACGTAGAGACGTTGCCAGCAACGTCTCTACCGGTTTTAGGGCATCATCAACAGATCAAGCAACCAGAGCGACAGGCACAGCGCCTAGAGCAACAGACGGTAGCCCCTGGGGACCCAAGGGGCGCTTCCCCCAGAGCAGAGCCAAGCCGAGAAGAGCCATGTTAAGAATCATTTCGGCTCTCGGTTACCCCTTGATTTCAGGACCAATTTTTCAAACTCTGTTATTGGTAAGTCGCTGCTTTAAGAAAACATTTGGAACACGGATTATGCATATTGCGGTTGTAGGGCTAAGCCACAAAACAGCCTCCGTCCATATTCGCGAAAAGCTCAGCATCCCAGAGCCTCAAATTGAGGCCGCAATCCGCCACCTCAAAAGTTATCCTCACATTGAGGAAGTCGCGGTCTTAAGCACCTGCAACCGCCTAGAGATCTACTTTGTCTCTAGCAAAATTGAACCAGGGGTTTGGGAGGTCATTCAGTTTCTCTCGGAACATAGCCACATCCCCATGTACCAACTCCGGCCCCACCTGTTTACGCTGCTGCACCAAGATGCAGTCATGCACCTGATGCGGGTGGCCTCTGGCTTAGATAGCTTGGTGCTAGGGGAAGGGCAAATTTTGGCCCAGGTCAAGCAAATGCACCAACTGGCCCAGCAGCACAAGGGCGTGGGGCGGCTGCTCAACCGGCTGCTGAAGCAGGCCATTACTGCCGGGAAGCGGGTCCGCACCGAAACCAATATCGGCACGGGGGCGGTGTCCATTAGCTCCGCTGCGGTGGAACTGGCCCAAATCAAAGTGCTGGACCGTGCCCGTAGCACCGAGGCTTCGCCGGACCTGAACGACTATCGCATTACAATTTTGGGGGCAGGTAAAATGTCCCGACTGCTGGTACAGCACCTAATTTCTAAGGGTGCGCGGGATATCACGGTGCTAAACCGGACGCTGCCCCGTGCGGAGAAGCTTGCCCAGCAGTTCCAGGGGGAGATTGCCCTCAAGGTGGGTCTGCTCAAGGACATGATGCCCAAGATTGCGGCTTCGGATTTGGTCTTTACGGGCACTTCGGCGACGGAACCTTTGCTCGATCGCGACAAATTGGAATCCCTGCTGGATCCCACCCAAAACCTGATGCTGATTGATATTGCCGTTCCCCTCAACGTCAATCCCGATGTCAACGACCTGCCCTATGTCCAGGGCTATAACGTAGACGACCTCAAGGCCGTGGTCGCCCAAAACCAGGAAAGCCGCCGTCAGATGGCCCAGGAAGCGGAGGCGCTCCTAGAGGGTGAGGTGGACGGTTTTGCGACTTGGGTGGAATCCTTAGAAACGGTGCCGACCATTAACTCCCTGCGGGCTAAGATCGAAACGATTCGGGAGCAGGAGCTAGAGAAAGCCCTATCGCGCTTGGGGGGTGAGTTTGGCGATCAGCACAAGGATACGATCGAGGCCATGACACGGGGCATTGTCAACAAAATTTTGCATGATCCCATGGTGCAGTTGCGATCGCAGCAGGACATCGAAGCCCGTCGCCACGCCATGGAAACCCTGCGCACCCTCTTTAACTTGGAAATTGAGGAGCAGTACAGCGCGTAATTGATCCGGTTAACCCTTTTGGATCGCAGAAGATCCGAACACTTCTAAGACCCCGCAACAGGGGTCTTTTTTTGTGCAATCGGCAATTACTGCGGATTTAACCCAACCCCTCCAGAACAGTACAGCAAGGTCTCACGGGGCTGATTTCAGTCGCTGCTTGGGGAAAAATCAATCTCAAAATTGTCCAGAACAAGCACAGACCTTCTGTATGTTGAGGAACACATAAACTGAAGCCTTTGGCCAACAACAGGCTCAGCATTTCGGTGCAACTTAACCGCCATTGCACGGTCAATTCCTGGGAGCATCCCACTTTAGCGATTTAACCGATATACTCTTGCTCCCCTCTCCCCACTTGGGAGAAGGGATGGGGGTGAGGGGTCTTCAGATCCCAAAGGGGATCACGATAGCAAGCAAAAATTTATTTTAGGCTTGCAGAAAGTACCGTTATTTGAGTCAAAATTTCTCTCCATTTATCCCTATGAGTCTAACTGTTGTGGAGGACATTGAGTTCTTAGCACTCTATAGTGAAACTTCTCCCATGCGCCACTGGAACTATGCCCGAATCCATCGCTATTGCTTGGTGGTCCCCACGACGATCGGCGCGGGATTTGGGGTGGTTATTCTCGATCCGGCGGGCTTTGAGCTATTTTTGCAGGGCTGCTATGGTTGCACCTTTGCGGAACCCGCAGAAGCGCTAACAGCGGCCATTTGCGCGATCGATCGCCACATCACCGAATGTCTTCAGGATGTGTAAAGGTAGCGCTGTCCGGAGGGCTAAAGGGGCTAGAATAGGCTAGCCCTTGGGGCGAGGTGGAATA
>JAYKJG010000349.1:0-18775 GCA_035286285.1 Prochlorothrix sp. | reverse complement strand
GGATGAAAAGGGCTTGGACTGGCTGGTGGTGATGGCCGTGCCCAAGGCAGACTTTATGGCGGAGATCGATCGCAATACCCGCATTACCGGTTGGGTGGCTGTGGTGGCCATGGGGGGCGCGATCGGCCTGAGTTTGCTGACAGCCCGCCAAATTGTCCGCCCCCTGCGGCGCATTGACACCGCTGCTAAGGAACTGGCCGCAGGCAACCTCGACCACCCCGTCCACCGCAGCCGCATCCAAGAGGTGGGCAATTTAGGGGATGCCTTTAACCAAATGACCCAACAACTGCGGGAGTCATTCCAGGCACTGGAAGAGGCCAATCTCAATTTGGAAGTGACTGTAAAACAGCGTACAGCCCAGCTAGAGCTAGAAAAAGAAAAATCGGAAAAGCTCTTGCTCAATATTCTCCCCAGTGTCATCGCCCAGAAACTCAAGCAGGGATCGGGCCTCATTGCCGACTATGCCGAAGAGGTGAGCATTCTGTTCGCGGATATTGTCGGGTTTACGCCCCTATCGGCACAGCTTTCGCCGATTCAAGTGGTGGAGCTACTCAACTATATTTTTTCGGCCTTTGATGAACTGGCGGATCAGTTTGGCTTGGAGAAGATTAAGACGATCGGGGATGCCTATATGGTGGTAGCCGGGTTGCCGGTGACACGATCGGACCATGCCGAAGCAGCGGCCAAAATGGCCCTGGCCATGCAGCGGGTTGTCGCCAGTTTTAGCGTTGCAGAATCCAAAATCCCAGGGCTGGGGAATTTACAACTGCGCATTGGCATTAATACAGGCACCGTAGTTGCCGGGGTCATTGGCATTAAAAAGTTTAACTATGACCTTTGGGGCGATGCGGTCAATGTAGCCTCCCGCATGGAGTCTTCAGGGGAGGCGGGGCAGATTCAGGTCACCGAGACCACCTACGAACACCTGCGCGATCGCTATCACTTCCAACAACGGGGACCGGTCTACATTAAGGGCAAAGGCGACATGCAGACCTATTGGCTGTTGGGCCAGCGATCGGAGGCGCAATTGGAAGCGCGATCGGAAGCGCAATTGGAGGCGCAATCGGAAGCGCGATCGGAGGTGCAATTAGAGACGCGATCGGAAGCGCGATCGGAGGACGCTACATAAAGCCAGGAGGCCGATCGCGCCTGAGTCCTTGAGGATTGCGATCCAACTATCCTTCTCCCAGAGCCATGGCTCGGATAATATCCCCCACGGTGATCACCCCCAGCACTTGCCCCGCCTCCACCACAAAAAGACGATGAATACGGCGTTCGTGCATCATGCGGGCCGCTTCAGAGAGGGGCTTGTCGGGGGCGATCGTAATGGGCTTGTTGGTCATCACCTCCGCTGCGGTTTGGCCCAAAGCCTTATGGAGATCGCGCTCGTAGGTCGCCGGATTTTTGAGATAGATAATGCTATCCAGCAGGGTGATGTAGGGCGGTGGGGTCACGCCGCTTTCTTGCCAGAGTAAATCCGTTTCGGAAATGACCCCCACCAATTTGCCCGCCCCATCCACCACAGGCAAGCCCCCAAGATGGCGATCGGCCAGGATCTGAATCACTTCCTTAATCGCCGTCTCCGGGTTCACGGTAATCACATCGCGGCTCATAAAATCAGTCACAGTTCCAGACATCGCAAAAACCTCTCTGCTAGGGATTGGGAGCATTCACCGAATAGTTCTATTCTAGGCAGGGAAGATCCCCTCGACTGTGGCCTTGCAAGGAACCGCAACAATTCAGGAAATCCCAACAATAATAAAGCCCCCTCACCCCCGGCCCCTCTCCCCCAGGAGCGGGGAGAAAGCGTGTTTAGGGTTGGTTGTGGGTTGGGCGATGTTCTGATCTTGATCGATCCTGAACGCGATCCCAGCCCTGCTGCCCTAGGGCACGCAAACGGGCGATCGTGGGGGGATCTTGCAAATGCTTCAGCCACAAAATCGCCGCATCGGCCCCCGTCTTGTGATAGTAGCCTTTGCGGATGCCAAGCTGCTCAAAGCCAAACTTCTGATAGAGCCGTAGGGCCGGGAGATTGGTAGTGCTAACTTCTAAGGTTGCCCACTCCAGTTGACGATCGCAGGCCGCAATTAACAACGCACTCAGCAAGACCTGTCCCCAGCCTCGCCCTTGAAGCTCCGGGGCGATCGCCAACAAATTGACATGGGCCTCATCCACCACAGACCACAGACAGGCCGTTCCCCCTAGGGGAAAAGAGGGCGTAGGCTGCGCCGTCGCGGGGAGCAGTCCCAACAGAATGCTTTGGGGGCGTTCTAGTTCCTGCCGATAGCTTTCGATCGACCACAGTCCCCCCAAACAGCGCCGATCGAGATCAACAGCAGCAGGCAGTAAAGACTCATTCAGGGGGGCAACCTGCCAAGACAGCAAGGGGGGTAGACTCATAGGAGGATCTGGCGGATCTTGAAGGTAGGGGGAAACTAATTTAGCCTCGATCGGGGCATATCACCAAGTCAGGACAAACCCCACCCAGACCGAACCCTGAAGCACCCCACTTCAGGTTAAGATCCTAACTCCTTAAGATCCTAACTCCCATCGCCCCCTGCCCACTTGATCGCAGTGCCCCCAAGCCAGTCCAATCCCTAGAGTCAGTAGTGCGGACTTTAGTCCGCCCCTTGGCAAAAGTGAACTGCACCCCGGCTCAACACAGTCCGATCCTAATCCCCCTGATTGACCAACCTTTTCCACAGCCCCTTTTTCTCAGCCATGGTATCAACTTCTACCCCAACCCCCACCGCCACCGGTAGCCAATACCTGCCCCCCGCAGACCCCAACACCTCCCCCAACCAGTCCCTGCTGCCCCTCACCGCCCAAATCAACGACCACCAACACCTGACGATCGGCGGCTGTGATCTCAAAGACCTGGTGGAACAGTTTGGATCGCCCCTCTATATTCTGGACGAAGCCACCCTTCGCACCGCCTGCGAACAATATCGAGAAGCCTTCCGCCGCTTCTACCCCGGTGAATCCCAGGTTCTCTATGCCTCTAAAGCCTGGAACTGCCTCGCGGTCTGCGCGATCGTCGCCAGCGAAGGCTTGGGCCTCGATGTCGTCTCTGGGGGCGAACTCTACACCGCCCTCCAAGCAGGCGTTGATCCCGCCAAGATTTACCTCCACGGCAACAACAAATCCGAAGCAGAACTGAAGCTAGCCCTAGAAGCCGGTTGCACGATCGTCGTCGATAACTGGCATGAACTGGCCAGCCTCGATCGCCTTGCCACCGCCGCAGGCAAAACCCCCGACCAGCCCCAACGGGTCATGATCCGCTTCACCCCCGGCATCGAGTGCCACACCCACGAATACATCCGCACCGGCCACCTCGACAGCAAATTTGGCTTCGACCCCGACCAACTGCCCCAACTCTTCCACACCCTCGCCCAACAACCCGCCCTCCGCTGCATCGGCCTCCACGCCCACATCGGCTCCCAAATCTTTGAACTCAAACCCCACGAAGACCTCGCTGGAGTCGTCATCAAAGCCTTCACCGATGCCCAAAGCGCAGGCTTACCCGTCGCCGAAGTCAACATTGGCGGCGGCCTTGGCATTCGCTACACCGAATCCGACGATCCCCCCAGCATTGCCACCTGGGCCGAAACCGTCTGCACCGCCATGGCCCAAGCCTGTGAGCAAGCCAATCTCCCCCTGCCTAAGCTCCTCTGCGAACCAGGGCGCTCCTTGATTGGCCCCGCCTGCGTCACCGCCTACACCGTCGGCAGCCGCAAAGACATCCCCAACTTCCGCACCTATGTCACCGTCGATGGCGGCATGTCCGACAATCCCCGCCCCATCACCTACCAGTCCGTTTACCGGGCTGTGCTGGCCAACCGCATGGACCAAGCCTGCACCGAAACGGTAACCCTAGCCGGAAAGCATTGTGAGTCCGGGGATGTCGTCATCAAAGAAGCCCAACTGCCCCCCACCCAACCCGGTGATATTGTCGCAGTCTTGGCCACGGGAGCCTATAACTACAGCATGGCCTCCAATTACAACCGCCTCAGCCGCCCTGCTGCGGTTTTGGTCCGGGAGGGTGAAGCCAGCTTAATCCTGCAACGGGAAACCTATGAAGACCTCCTGCGCCATGATTATCTGCCCGATCGGCTTTTAACCCCCCCCTCTGCCTAAGCGGAAGTCACAATCCCCGCCTTCAGACTAGAACCTCGCCCCAGGCGAGGGGTATGCTGGAATGATTAGGGTAGAGCCAGGGTTTTGGGGTTGGGGGACGTGTTACCCTCAGCCCTAGGCCGGTCAGTTCACCCTGGAACCGATTGGGTATTATCAGCAGTTCAGGCCAGACGGGTTGGATGGACACAGATCAGCAACAGTGGCTGAGTTTAATCAAGGAATTGTCAGGGGCCATTGCAGGGGTTAATTGGGCCGGATCCTGGCAGTGGCAGACCCTGGATTTTGCCTTGATTTTAGTCTTGGCCTATGTGGTGCTCGTGATCATTGGGCAGCGTCGCTCCTTTTGGATGGTGCGAGGCTTTATCCTCCTGATGCTGCTGACGGCCTTGGCCCGCATGGTTCAGCTCGATCGCTTTGCTTTGGCCCTGACCTTGGTGCTGCTGATGGCGGCGGTGGCGATCGCCATTGAACTCCATGGAGAACTCCGGCGCTTCCTCGAACAGGTGGGACAGTTTCGCTTTCTAGATCTGTTCTACCCCGCCGTCCATCCCGATCCTAAAACCAACGATATTGTTGAGGAAATCGTGGATGCCGTGAAAGAATTGTCCCAAAGCCGCACCGGGGCACTGATTATTTTGGAAACGGCGGATCCGATCGATGAGCGAGACTTTCGGGTTCCCGGTGTTCGCCTCAATGCAGAACTTTCCCGCGAACTGTTGCAAACCATTTTTCAAACCTCAACCCTGCTCCACGATGGGGCTGTGCTGGTGCGATCGTCCCGAATTGTAGCCGCCAGCGTCATTCTGCCCATCTCTGAACGCACCGCTGCCCGTCGCCTGGGAACGCGCCACCGTGCGGCCATGGGAATTACAGAGCGAGTCAAAGCCTGTGTTTGTGTTGTAGTGTCAGAAGAGACCGGTTCCATTTCCTTGGCTGAGGCTGGGGTGCTCAATCGCCCAATCACCAGTAGTAAACTCAAGGAACTCCTAGAAGAACGTTTTTCCCCAGCCGCAGACCGAGAAACCGTTGCTCCAGATTTACGCAATTTAGGTCAGCAAGCTTGGAGACAAGTTGGAACCCTCACGGCACGCCTCTTGCATTTCCTCCTTCCATCAACCTTGCGGGAGAAAAAATGACTGTTCAAGACAAAAAGGCTACAACCTTGCCGAAGGATCTCAATCCCAAGCAGATGCCCCGTCATGTGGCGGTGATTATGGATGGCAATGGCCGTTGGGCACAACGCCGAGGTTTGGCGCGTCTCTTTGGCCACCGCCAAGGAGCGATAGCCCTTCGCAATTTAGTCGCCTGTTGTTCGGAGTGGGGGATCGGTACCGTTACGGCCTATGCCTTTTCCACGGAAAACTGGGGACGACCTCAAACGGAAGTTAATTTTCTGATGGAACTCTTCAATGAGTATGTTCTGCAAGAAACAGCCAGCATGATGCAGAACGGCATTCGGCTCCGGGTGGTGGGGGATATGGGCCAACTGCCAACACGGCTGCAAGATAATTTGCAGGCCGCGATCGATCGCACCCGCCATAACACCAACATTGAACTGATTATGGCCTTGAACTACAGCGGTCGCCAGGAAATCACCCAGGCTTGCCGCCACATTGCCACCCAAGTCCAACAGGGTAAGCTCGCGCCGGAGGATATTAACGATGACCTCTTTGGCCGCTATCTCTTTACCCAAGGGGTCAGCGATCCAGATTTGCTCATCCGCACCAGTGGGGAAATGCGCATCAGTAATTTTTTGCTGTGGCAACTGGCCTATACGGAAATCTATGTCACACCGACGCTCTGGCCCGATTTCGATCGCAGCGAGTTTCACCAAGCCCTCTGTGATTACCAAAAACGCCAACGCCGCTTTGGCAAACTTTAGATAGCCCTTTGTGGCCTCCTCTCTGGAGGGGGTCGCGCCCCTGCCTGTCCTGAGCAGCGTAGCCGAAGGGTGCCGACCCACTCTGGACTAAAATTAGGGCAACCCCAGGGGGGTGCCCCTAGGGGCTGTCATCATTTAGTCCTACGGGATGCGACTCCGGTTCCCCTCTAGGGAGGGGTTAGGGGTGGGGTGGGTTGGCTGTGCAGAACTAGCCTAATGCTCTGTTGGGTTAGAGGGGGTGGCGGTAGAGAGTTGGCGGCGTAGGTTGCGGAGCATGGTGCTGGTGCCGGTGGCGAGGGCTTCCTCAATGAGTTGGGGGATCCAAGTGGCGATCGGCAGATTCGGAAAGACGCGACTGGTAGTGCTGGTTTGGTAACCATCGTCCTGAAGTAAATACAGGGTGAGGTGGCCCCGATCGTAAATCCAAACTTCAGGGACTTGTAAGGCGGCATAGGTGTTCAAGGTCGTTTTGGAAGTCAGATCGGCTTCAATGGCAAGGTCGGGCGGGGGATTGATGGCCATATCCAGCCGCATCAGGCTGCGGACCTGTTCAGCATTTTGAATATAAAAACAGGTGTCGGGTTCGAGTCCGGCCTGCTGAGATTTTTTGAAGGTGGTGGAGCCAAAGTCTTCCCAGGGGCGCTCCTGGGCATCCAGCAGGGTCGTGACGATATGGGCGATGATGCGGTGGGGGCGCTCGTGGGCGGGGAGGGGAGACATAATCTCTAGGGTGCCGTTGCAGTAGTTAATGCGGGGAATGTGCCGATCGTCGCCCAAGTCGGCAAGGAGAGCTTCGTATTGTTCCCAAGTGACAGAGTTGATCAGCAGGTGGCTACCGGGAGAAAGATCGATCGTGGTGATGGGAAGTTTGGCTAGGTTGAGGAGGGTCATAGGGCAGAGCTTGCGTGAGGATCAAGACGGTCGGCAGCCCAAAACCCAGTCAAGATCGGGTCAGGTTTGCTAACGCTTACGGGGTCCAATCGAGCAGCCAATCGGATCCATCCTACGTTGGACAGACCGGAAGGCTACATCCCACCCAAAAGGGTAGGGTGGGCTAGCCAGATCAGTTGTCCCTTGGCAACCGTGAAACGCACCCAGCCAATCCCATGTAGGGGCGCGGTTTTCGCGCCCGGTTTTGCACCTGGTTTCGCGCCCGGTTTTCGCGCCCGGTTTTGCTAGGAAAAACGACGACTGAGGGCCGATCGGGCCTGTTCACGATCGTCAAAGTGGATCTTTTCCGTGCCTAGGATTTGGTAATCCTCATGGCCTTTCCCGGCAATTAAAACCCCATCTCCCGGCTGGGCTTGGGCAATGGCCTGGGCGATCGCCGTGGCCCGATCGGCCAGAACGATCGGCTGGGTTTCCGGGGGAATACCCGCCACCACATCCTCCAGAATGCGCTGGGGATCCTCAGTCCGGGGATTATCCGAAGTCACCACCGCCACGTCGGCAAGGCGGGCAGCAATTCCCCCCATTTGGGGCCGCTTGGTACGATCGCGATCGCCCCCACAGCCAAACACACAGATCATGCGCCCTGGGATAAAGGGACGGGAAGCCTTAAGTAAATTCTCCAAACTATCGGGGGTGTGGGCATAGTCCACAATCACAGTGATATCCTGCTCCGGGCTGACCTGGACCCGCTCCATGCGACCGGGCACACCGGGGAACTGGGGCAGCGCTTGGGTGAGGGCTGCCAAATCTAGACCGAGGTGCAGCCCCGTGGCGATCGCCGCCAGCACATTAGACAGGTTAAACTGACCCACCAAAGGCGAGGTAAAGGGAGCCGATCCCTGGGGCGTATGGATGGTTCCGCTCACCCCCGTAGCTCCATAGGTGAGGTTCTCGGTCCAAAAATCCGCCTTCGGATTCTGGAGGCTATAGGTCCAGACCTTTTCCGGAAGAATGCTCTGGGCAAGGCGCTGACCGTAGGGGTCGTCAAGGTTAACCACCGCCCGATCGTGGAGATACTGGGGACTAAAGAGCTTCGCCTTGGCCGCAAAATAGTCCTCCATGGTGGCATGGTAGTCTAGGTGATCCTGGGTCAGATTGGTAAACACCGAGACCTGAAACGGACACTCCGCCACCCGCTGCTGATCCAGGGCATGGGAACTCACCTCCATCACCCCATGGCTACAACCCGCAGCCACCGCCGCAGCAAGCTGACTCTGAAGGGTTGTGGCAAAGGGGGTTGTGTGGGCGGCGGTTTCCTGGAAGCCCTGCCAGCGGGCATAGAGGGTGCCAAAGAGGGCCGGTTTCTGCTGGCTCTGGGTCAGAAAATACTCAATGAGGTGGGTGGTTGTGGTTTTGCCGTTGGTACCCGTCACCCCCACCAAGGGCAGTTTTTGGGCCGGATAGCCCTGGAAGCGAGCCGCAAGGTGGGCGCAGAGGGGCGTAACGTCAGCCACAATAATCAGGCAAGGATCCCCATCCTCTGGGCTGGGGGGTTTAGTCTGGTAGGCAGCTTGGGAAATGACAGCGGCAACGGCCCCAGCGGCGATCGCCCCGGCCCAAAATTCCCCTCCGTCCACACGGGTTCCCGGCATCCCAATAAACAAATCACCGGGGCCGCAGGCGTGGGAATTGGTTTGGAGCGCCTTAATGGGCTGATCCAATGCAGCATGATCGGGCAGCGTCAAAATACCGGGCAGGTCTTGCAACAGAGAGCGAAGGTTCATAAGCAGCGTGTCCAAACGGGCCAGTCGCAACAGGTTAATTAAAAAAGGTTAAGTTATTATTACGTTTCTGATTGCTGGACAGGGGAAGACCGGGCCAGGAATCTCTGTGTTCAGCGTTTTCTTCGGCCTTCTCTTCCGGGTTTGTTCAGCCTTCATCATCACCCATTTCTGCCCCATGCGTATTCGATCGCGATCGAAGCCCAATCGATTTCAAGTTCTCCTCGCCCCTTGGCAGGATATGGATCATACCCTGCTGTTCCTGACCATTGCCCTCACCTTCCTAGGGGGCATCATGATCCGCAGCACTGAACTGACCGAGCGCCTGACGGATTGGTGGCAACATTGGCTCACCGGCAGCGTAGGACTCATCCTGGTCTTGATGCTGGCCCGTTTTCGCTATGAAAATTTGCTACGCGGGCAGTGGATTGTCTATGGCGTGACCTGTGCATCGTTGTTGGCCGTTCGCTTTGTTGGCACCGAAGCCTTGGGGGCACAGCGGTGGATCTCCATCGGCGGCTTCCATATCCAGCCCTCCGAATTCGCCAAGCTGGGGGCCATTATTGTTCTCGCCGCCAGCCTCAGCACCCACACCGCCTCCTCTTTGTCCGGCGTTGCCCGTGCGGCCTTGATCATTTCGGTCCCCTGGGCCTTGGTGTTTATCCAGCCTGACCTCGGTACCTCTTTGGTTTTCGGCGCGATTATGCTACCGATGCTCTACTGGGCCAACGCCAATCCGGGCTGGCTGTTAATCCTGGGATCGCCGCTGATTTCGGCCATTCTCTTCTACTACTCCCTTCCGACCTGGTTGGCCTGGGTATTTCTGATGGGCGTGATTGCCTGGAAAACCCTACCCTGGTCCCAAGTTTCAGGGCTAGTGGTGACGGTGGGTAACTTGTTGGCCGGGAGTCTAGGCAACTGGTTTTGGTTTAACCTGCTGAAGGAGTACCAGCGCGATCGCCTGATTTTGTTCATGGATCCCGATAAAGATCCCCTGGGCGGCGGCTATCACCTGATTCAGTCGCGCATCGCCATCGGGGCCGGAGAACTGTGGGGCCGGGGTCTGCACCATGGCACCCAAACCCAGTTGAGCTTTATCCCCGAACAGCACACCGACTTTATTTTCTCCGCCATCGGTGAAGAACTCGGCTTTGTGGGATCTTGCCTGACCCTCCTGCTCTACTGGCTTGTGTGCCTGCGGCTGGTGATTGTTGCCCAAAATGCCAAGGATAACTTTGGCTCTTTACTGGCGATCGGGGTGTTGGGCATGATTGTGTTTCAAATGATAGTCAACGTGGGCATGAATATTGGCCTTGCCCCAGTAACGGGTATTCCCCTGCCCTGGATTAGTTACGGTCGATCGGCCCTACTGACCAACTTCATCGCGATCGGCCTCGTTGAATCCGTCGCGAACCATCGCCACCGCAGTAAAAACGTTTTTTGAGGCGATCGGGGTAGCCCTGAAGGCATCAGCTTGAACCCAGCATCTTAAGCCAGCAGTTCCACCCCGAACCCGCAACAAAAAAGGCGAGAAACCTCTCGCCATCCTTGATGATTATGGTTATTACGCTATGCCTTCAACGTCTGGCATAACGCTGAGAAAATAAGTGCTGCGGGTCAAAACTGGGCATTCACGGCTGGAGAAACCACAGAAAGCCCCAGAGCGCCAGCCTACGCCTTAGCTTCCTTCAGGTAGGCCAGCATCGTGTCAGCATCGGACACTTCAAAGGGATCCTCACCGTAGTTATCGCCATACCCTGGCTCCACAAACAGCTTCTCGATCGTGCCATCGTTGACCACCATCGAATAGCGCCAGGACCGCATCCCAAAGCCCAAGTTAGACTTGTCCACCAGCATCCCCATCTTGCGAGTAAATTCGCCATTGCCATCGGGGAGCAAGAAAACCTTATTCGCGCCCTGCTGCTTGCCCCACTGGAACATCACAAAGGCATCATTCACAGACAGACAAATAATTTCATCCACCCCCAGCGCCTTAATCTCATCGGCTAGCTCTTCGTAGCGGGGCAGGTGGGTCGAAGAACAGGTGGGGGTGAAAGCACCGGGTAAGGAGAAGACCACAACGCGCTTGCCGCCGAAGATCTCTTCGGTAGTGCGATCTTGCCAGCGGAAGGGGTTCGGTCCACCCACAGATTCATCGCGAACACGGGTTTTGAAGACGACATCGGGGACTTTAGTAGCAACAGTAGTCATGGCAACCTCCAGATAAATCGTTTGAATGATGGACTGCTGAACGGGCCGCGCTCGACAGGGCTTGTCCGCAGCGGGCCGCTCTCAATGTGACGAGTGACGAGTGACGAGTGACGAGTGACGAGTGACGAGTAAGTGCTGTGTGATGGAGAATGTGCAAAGACAGAGCAGTGAAGACCTGCCATGGAGCACTGCGAAAACCTCAGGGGCTACAGTGCCCGCTGCACAGTTCTAAGAATAATTCCAACTTAAGAATAGTTCAATAGATAGAATTACCTATTTCTAAAAAATTATTGAAAAATTTTTGCAGACCCCAAAGGCTCAGAAATGGGGATGCTATGCTAGAAAGACAGGAGTTCCCCGTCGCAAAGAGCCTATGAATGCCCCGACACAATCTAAAGATGCGGTTGTCAAAACCCTGAAGGCCCAAGGGTTACGGGTCACGCCCCAGCGCTATGCCGTCTACGCCAACCTCCTAGGACGGACGGATCACCCTACGGTGGAACAACTGTTACAGGATTTAAACCAAGACCTACCCATTTCCTCCCAGGCGACGGTGTATAGCTCCCTCCAGGCCCTGCGATCGGCAGGTCTTGTGCGTGAAGTCTTACTGGAAGAAGGGGTCTCCCGCTACGATGCCAATGTCGATCCCCACCACCACTTCCGCTGTCGCAGTTGCGGAGCCATCCACGATATCCCCTGGACCACCTTCCAGCCCCTGGATCTCAACCAGCTTTCCTCCCATCTCCGGGGAGACTTCTACGAAGTGACGGTCCAGGGATATTGCGCAGGCTGTCAGCCGTCCGAGGAATTTGACCCCCAAACCCTAGAAAACGCGCCAGATTATTCCCCATAGCCGAAAATTTCCCAACCTCTGACAACTCCTCACCAGTTAGTAGAAATACTCACCCTGCTATAGTGAAACAGGGATTTTAGAAAAACCACACACTTAACTGGTGGAGTTTTCCATGCGACAGATAAATTTCGTTATCGGTTTTGTTATCGTTTTCGGTCTGGTGCTCTTTAGCCTAGAGAACCCCGATGCGGTGACGATCCAAATTGTCCCCGGCAGCTTGACGCTTCAGCTTCCGCTCTGTATTGCCATGATTGGGGCGATGGGCTTTGGTGGGCTGTTGGTTTGGGTTTTGAGCGTCTGGGCCGAAATCCAAGGCCGCTTTAGCAAGGTCTTCGATCGCCGTAAGATCCGGGAACAGGAGCGGCAAATTGACGAACTCCAGGATGAGCTAAGCAAGTCTCGGATTGAACTGGAAAAGAAAAAGCAACTGGAACGGATGCAGGAAGACCTAGAGCGCTACCGCACCATTCTGGAGGAACAGCGCATTCTGCCCGCCGCTGATAAGTCCTAGGCTCTCCGGATCTTCAACTCCGTCTTAAATCAACCTGCTTGAATCTATCTTTACAATACACCAGGGGCCATGGCCCCTTTTTTTATTTCTCCCCGATCGCCTCAAAACTCCAGCAAGGGAAATAGCTGCCCAATGGGCAAGGTAAAACCCGGAACGACGGCCTCACCGTCTAGGGTATCAGTACACTTGAGCAACCGATCGGGTTCCACTGCCGATCGATAGACCAAAACATAACGCTGAGTTGGGCTAATCACCCAGACCAGACGGGCACCATTGGCAAAGTATTCCTGGAGCTTGGCATCCATTTCCTCAACGGTATTCCCCGGAGACAAGATTTCTACACACAGATCCGGCGCACCCTCCAGAAATCCCGTAGGAATCGCGGACAGACCCTCTAGGCGTGCTTTCGCCATAAAGGAAATATCCGGGGCACGTTTATTCCCACTTTTCATCTTAAAGGCGGTGCTGGAATCAAACACAACGCCGAGCTTCTGAGCGTTGACGATCGCAAAGAGGGCTGAACTGAAAATAATCGCAATTTGACCGTGGAGCGCCCCAGAATTTCCCACTGTCACGAGTCGATCGTTGATAACTTCATAGCGCTGCCCATCCTCAGCCAGAGCCATAAAAGCCTCATCAGTCCAGGTAACCGGAGAGGCAAGAGCGGGATCTAAGGGCGAGACCGATAACGTCAGGTGTGGCATTGGCAATCTGTCAGCAAATCAGCAGAGATTGGGGGGCCAAGTCCCTGACCCGGAACTGAGCAACGGCGCGATCGAGCCAGCAGGGGTAAGCCAACCCATACAGCGATGGCCCGATCGGTTTGGGGTTCTAGTCCCAGGTCCGGTTGGGCCGTTGGCATCAGCAAGATCCTTCAGGATTCAGACGGGCTTCTACCGAGAGGAAACTTGCTGGGCAGAATACATAGCCCGCAGGACTAAAGCCGGATCAATCCATTCGGCGTTGTAGCGCAAACCCCAATGGAGGTGTGGCCCCGTAGTACGGCCCGTCATGCCAACGCGGCCAATGCGGGCACCCGTCGGGATGATTTGGCCCTCTTGAATTTGTAGACCCCCCTCCCGATCGACCATGTACCGCTGTCCTCCAGCGACTTCAACATGGCCCATCATGTGGCAATAAATATGCTCCCAGCCGCCAGACTGCACCACCACCGAGGTGCCACAGTTGCTATCATCGGAAACTTCAACCACTTGCCCCGTCCACCAGTTGCGGATATAGCTGCCCTGGGGCGCGGCCATATCTAAGCCGGAGTGAAATTCTTCGCTACTGCCGCCGTAGGGGGAAGACCGATAACCAAAGGGGGAGGTGTAGGTTTGGAAGTTTTCCACGGGGAAGGAAGCACTACCCCAAATGGAGGCGGAGCTAACGGAGCTAGTGTAGGCAGCTTGGGCATTGGCCACAGGAAGTTGGCTTCCGTCCCCTAGGACCAGGGCCGTGCTCAACCCGGCAACAAAGAAGAGGATGCTGCTAACTTGGGCAATGGTGCGGGGGCGCAGACCAGACTGTGACATTACGATCGAATCCTCAAGACTATAAAACCCGTACAGTAAAACTGGTGTTGTTAAACCCGGAGTCGGCGAGGGGTTCCCCTAGTTAGGATTGCGGGGGACCAGAGACTGGACAGGGCTGATCCTTACTAGGGTACCCGAAGTGTCCAAATCCTAGTCCATTTTCCTAAGCCTGCAAAGGGATCATCGGCTTTATTTTGGCTTTTCTGGAACTCGTGGAGTTTTGGGACACAGAGCATCCTGCCAAAGCATCCTGCCGATCGGGTCGCTGTTTTGTCCTCCGGGGCTAGGTTCCCAAAATCCGGAGGGCTTGGCTTTATTGGCTCTAACCAGACGGCGGCGCAGTCCCCGCTAGTCCCCGCTATACAATACTCAGCAATCGGTCTCAGCAAACCCCTGTTACCCACCCTGACCCCATGTCTGCTACCCCCGCTCCCCTGCCCGTTCGATCGCCCTGGTTCGATCGAGACACCGCCCTCTACCTTGGACAACGCCTGATCCAAGCCCTAATCACCCTGCTACTGGCCTCAGCCCTGTGCTTCTTTGTGATTCAGCTAGCCCCCGGTGATTATCTCTCTGCCTTGAAGGAAAATCCCCAAATTTCACCGGAACGGGTCAAAGAACTCCAAGCCCAATTTGGGTTAGATAAAAGTTGGTGGCAGCAGTATTTGCGCTGGCTTTGGCAGGTAGTCAGTCAGGGGAATTTTGGCGAAAGCTTTGCCTACCAGCGATCGGTCGCCTCCCTCCTCCTAGAACGAGTCCCCGCCACCCTCTTGCTGGCCTTTTCGTCCCTAATCCTCACCTGGGCCTTAGCAATCCCCCTCGGTATCGTCGCCGCCGTTCGGCAAAATCAGCCCCTCGATCGGCTGCTGCGCTCCCTCAGCTACCTCGGCCAAGGCTTCCCCAGCTTCGTTGCGGCCCTACTGCTGCTGATTCTGGCCCAAAATCTCTCGCCCCTCCTGCCCGTAGGCGACATGACCAGCCTGAACTACGACGATCTCACCCCCTTGGGCAAAGCCCTTGATTTAGGCTGGCACTTACTGTTACCGACCTTGGCCCTAACCCTCACCAGTCTGGCAGGACTCCAACGCATTACACGGGGAGAATTGCTCGATGTCCTGCGGCGGGACTATGTACGGACCGCACGGGCCAAAGGACTCCCGGAAAGCCGCGTGATTTACATCCATGCCCTCCGCAATGCCGTTAATCCCCTCGTGACACTCTTGGGCTTTGAGTTTTCCAACCTATTGAGCGGAGCCTTTATTACCGAGCAACTGTTTAACTGGCCCGGTTTGGGGCGGCTGATTTTGCAGGCGGTGATGAGCCAAGACTTATATTTGGTGATGGCCAGCTTGATGATGGGGGCGGTGATGTTGATTCTGGGGAATTTGCTGGCGGACTTGCTGCTGAAGGTGGTGGATCCACGGGTGAAGCTGGGGGCAGACTTGGGGCTGTAAGCGGCACAACGCGGAAGTAGCGCCCTAGATGCAGAAATACAGGAGTTATGGGATAGTGATCAAAACTTCAACGCAAGGTTACCCAAGGGTTATCAAAGGGTTGCCAAAGGGTTCCAACTCCCTCGCTAGCCTTGCCATAACCGTTATTGGTCAGTGAGGATCTCAAGGTGGTTAAACGTCAGAAAAAGGCTAAGGCCAAGCAAGCCAGCATCCAGCCGCAGTCCGTGGAAGAATTAAGCCAAGACTTGCAAAAACTGCGGCAAAACCACCACTATGCCCAGGCCATCAAGCGATTAGAGCAAATCCAGCGCCTGGATCCCCAAGCTCCGGCCCAGCATAAGCTGCCCAGCAAAGGCGAACTGATGTACCAGTTGGGACAGCACCAATGGGCCAACCAGCAGGCTGAGGCCGCAGAACGATCGTGGCAACAGGCGATCGAGCAACACTACTTTGAGGCTTACTATCCCCTCGCCAAGCTGTATCTGGAGCACGATCGCCCCAACGAAGCCCACACCCTGCTCCAAACCGCCTTCAACAACCAAACCCTGCCCAAAACCCTAGCCGGAGCCTATCTCAAGGTTCTATTTTTGGTGGATGCAACAGACCAAGTTGCCACCCTCCTAGCCACGAAAAGCAGCCGCTTCTATGCCCACCAGCGCCATTGGGCCACCGCCATGCTTGCCCTTCAGGTTGAGAACGACCCTGAGAGCGCCTATACCCTCCTCGCAAAAATCACCAAGCCCGTCACCCCCAATGAACCGGCGCAGGTCTGGCGCGTCTATCAGGCATTACACCAGGGTCGCGACACGATCGTCGCGATGTTACTGGAGATGACGCACGCCCATTCGCCCCTACAGATCAAGACCCCGATCGCCACCTTGCCAGAACACCCCGCCCTGCGGGCCTTGGCTTGGGACTACATTGTGACCCGTCAAGTGCCGATCCATCCCACCCTCCAGCAAAAGATGGGAAATCCTGCCGGGGCCAGGGCTGTGGTTCTTGCGAATGCGCTGGAGGCCGTTCAGCAAAACAACTACTCGACCGCCATTCGCATCCTGGGCACCCTAGACTGGGGTAATGACCTCCACCCAGAGTTTCCTGAACTGGCCAAGGCGATTTTGCATTACGGGGCCGATCGGTTGTGGGAAAAAGATGATGTCGAAGGGGCAGAGCAAGCTTTGCTGCTCTATTCGCGCCAGTTTGGCTTTGACATTGAGATTGCCCGGAAGAAAATTAGTGTTTTTGACTTTCTCGACAAGTACAAAGACCTACGGCGGTGTTATGAGCAGGTTTACGAGTGGATTGAGACAACAGCCCAGAATAAACCAGAGGAATGGCCGGAAGAGCGCAGAAAAACCCTACTGTGCGAGACACTCTGTCGGCAGTTCGCGACCTATATCTATGAGATGCCGCTGCCGTCCTCGACCCTAAGCCTTTTGCAAAAAGCGCAGGAACTGCGACCGGACTACTATGTTATCAAGGGCTATCAAGGGTTTTGGAATCTGAGCATGGGTCGCCCTCAGGTGGCTCTGGAGAAGTTCTTATCAGCGCTGGAAGGAGATACCCAAGGTCGGTATCCTGAGTTCTATGAGCTAGCCTGCGAGGGGCTGGAACATTTGAAAGACGATCGCCTTCAGGAGGTGCAACAGCGCTTTGGTCCGAGATATGAGGACGACGACGCATCGTTCCAAGCGTTACCGGGGCGATCGGTGCTGGATATGCCGGAATGGCGGCAAATCTTTTTGACTCCCTCGGTCTATACCCTGATGCAGACGGCGGAGGGAGCGATCGAAAGTAGCCAGTCTCAAGAACAGCCCCCAGGGCGATCGCAGCCCCAAACTCCAGAACAAGACCTGTATCTAGGCTTCTGTGACGTAATCCTCCAAAGTCTCGATGAGGACATTAACCAGAAACAGCCCAAGGCAACCTTTTCAACGGTCTATTGGTCTCGGAACCTGCCCAAACTCTACCGGAAGGCTCAAACCCCAGAGCAGCAAGGTCTGATCTTGGAACTGATTTGCATCACGATCGCTCGTTTTTTCAAACGGAAGAAAGGGGTTGCGGGTCTGTTTAAGGACTATTATCAAAAGCTAGAGAAACTTGCCCAAAGCTACGAACCAGCCCAGACTTCAGCTTGGATCGCGCGAATGCTCTGGGACAATGCCTTGGAGAAGTTCCGGGCCGATTTAGAAGCCCACCTCCATCGCCAGCCCAGTCCGGTCCTAGCCCTGGCCCAGCTTCAACTGGAAATGCGTCTTTTTGCCGTTAATGACCTGTTGCGACCCCTCTTACAAAGCTATACAGAGCTAGACTCCAGCGTGCCCCAGATTTTACTGGCGATCGCCACCACTTACCCCCCCACCAGCCAGGAGTACAAAACCTATAAAACCCAGAGCTTCCAACTGGCCCAGCGCCTTCAGGATCAGGAGGCTTTGGCAGCTTGCCGGGTCGAATCCGATGTGGTTGCCTATCTCAGTAGCCAAAATGCCATCTTAAAGTTCTCTAGCGGCGGCTTCCGCAATTTCAGCTCAGGGATGGCAGATTTACAACTCTTTATGCAATCTGTTATGGGCAGCCACTTCTCTGAGGAGGACATGAAGCGTATGCTACCGGAACTGCTGGATCGCATCCTGTCTGAGAACCTTGATCTCTAGCTTGACGCTCACCTGCAAACCGACCAACCGACTGAAATTAGACATATACCGTTATGAATTCCCAAGACCTGAAAGCACACTGGGAACGGCTGGGGCTGGAGCCAGGGGCCAGTCCCGAAGCCATCAAAGCCGCCTATCAAGCCCAGGTGCGGGCCTTCCCGCCTGCAACCCATCCCCAGGACTTTAAGGCGATTCGGAAAGCCTACGACATCCTCAAAGACCCCAAGAATCACGTTGTCCAGCAAGAAGAAGTCGATTTCTGGCAACCCACCCCAACTTCCATCAGGCCGGATCCGGAGACGATCGCCAAAATCCGCACCCAACTTCAGCCCAGTTCATCCCTAGACCTCAAAACCCTGATTCGCCTCAGTTTCTAGGCGTTCTGCCCGGTTTAGGGATTATGCCCTTAACGTTGGGATCAACCCCCACTTTAGCCTATGGACCCCCTTAGCCGCCTCAAGACTCTGCCCTGGCAACCCCTGTTTCTGGCGGGTCTTTTGAATGGGGCGATCGCCCTTGCCACCCTGCTTTTAGTCCGTTTTGCCGTGGGAACGCTCCCTTGGCTCTACCATGGTGCTGTTTTGCTAGCAGAACAGAGGCTGATTTTCCCGTTCTTTCTGTTGCTTTGTGCCCTGGGCTGGGGCGCGTTAGGGGTGGTTCTAGTGGAGCAATTTTTCCCCCGGGTTCCCCTCAATGCCAGTACGCTATGGGCGCTGATTCTGTGTTTGGCGGTTGCGGGCTGGGCAGAACAGCAGATTTTGGCGATGCTGATTCCCGGCACTGGGCTGCTGCTGTCCTGGATTGGGGATCTGGGCATTGCGGTGATTGTGGGGGTTTTCTGGCGTGGACAGCGCTATTGGCGCTATTAG
>JAYKJG010000348.1:0-34647 GCA_035286285.1 Prochlorothrix sp. | reverse complement strand
CCCGCCGATCCGGTTTTTGGGTTCATTCTTGGGTTCCTATCTCATATCCCTATCATTTGTGAGTACTCCTCTGCGTGCAGCATTCACCCTCAACCCCCCCGACGACCCTCGCCCCGACCCCAGCCCGCCGGACGCGATCGCTCTTCTGGGGGCTGACCTATACCGCCGCCGCAGTGTTTATGGGAACGATGAGCTGTGGTCTGGCGCTGTTGGCTCCGCCAGAGTTGCTGTCCTGGCGACTCGGTGCGCCCGCCCCAACGGCAACCTCTGCCGAGGGAGGCTTTAGATCCCGATCGATCCTGACCCAAGGACTGCTCCCCTATCGCCTCAGCCGCCCCGTTAATGTGGTTGTGATGGGGATCGATCGGGTGCCCGACGCTGAACCTGGCTCCCCCGAAAGCTTTAGCAGCCGCAGCGACACCTTAATGGTGGCCCGCATTGACCCCACCGCCGAACGCATTACCCTCCTCTCCATCCCCCGCGATACCCAGGTTGAAATCCCCGGCTACGGCCTCACCAAAATTAACCACGCCAACTGGTTCGGCGGGCCGCAACTGGTGCGGGATGTCATGGCCCATAACTTCAATGATCTCAGCCTCGATCGCTATGTCCGCATCGAGACCGGTGCATTTCGCGCCTTGGTAGACCTGGTGGGGGGGCTAGAGGTCACCGTCCCCGAAGATATGGACTATGTGGACCAAACCCAGGGCTTATATATCGATCTCAAGGCGGGACGGCAAGTCTTGAACGGCGATCAAGCGGAACAGTTTGCCCGCTTCCGGTACGATACCTACGGCGACATTGGCCGGGTCCAGCGTCAGCAGATGTTGCTGAAGGCATTACAACAAAAAATGACCCAGCCCCAAATGGTGGCGAAGGTGCCCCAACTGCTGGAAGTCTTTCAGGATTACGTCGATACCAACCTCACCCTAGAGGAAATGGCCGCTTTAGCCAATTTTGGCCTCCAGCGCGGCCCAGAGGCGGTCAGTATGGTGATGTTGCCCGGTCGGGGCAGTGATCCCAGTGAATTTGCAGCTAGTTACTGGCTGATGGATGAGAGCGCCCGCGATCGAATTTTGGCGGATTACTTCGATCAACCGGTTCCCTATGCCAGTAATGGCTTTTCAACCATGACGGAAACCCGCAGCGGGACGGCTTGGGATCAGGAGGTTGCCGCAGATGTGCCCCAGGGATCGAGCTTCGATCGATCGGATTTCTACGAGCTAAACATTGCGGTCCAGAATGCCACGGGAGAAACCGATCAGGGCTATGCCATGGCGGACTATTTGCGAGAGTTGGGCTTCTGGAATGTCTATGTGATTGAAGACTGGCTGAGCGTGGAGGAGCAAACCCAGGTCATTGCCCAGCAAGGGGATACCCAAGCGGCCCAAGGGGTGCAAAGTCTCCTGGGCTTGGGCAAAATCGAACCCAGTTCCACCGGTGCCCTAGATTCTGACCTTACCCTGCGCCTAGGCCGCGATAGCTTGACCTTAGTCTTCCCCTAGACAGCCTCGACGGTTAACCGAGGGACTGCGCCGGGTGCCTTTCACTTTGGAGCAACCCAACCTCTAAGCTGGCTCAAAAAGCCCGTAGTGCGGACTGGAGTCCGCCCCTTGGCAACCGTGAAATGCACCCCCTGAGCAGGTGCCTCGATCGGGGCCGTGCCCCTGGGCCAACCCTCTGGCTACAACCGGGGCAAGCCCCAGGGAACCGCCCCAAGGCCAAGGCTTGGGAGTCGGCAGGACCGAAGGCTGGGTTGGGGTTAGAGGGTGAGGGATTGGGGATTGGTTTCGATGAGGGTGGCCAGATCCTTGAGGAAGGCGGCAGCATCGGCCCCGTAGATAATGCGGTGATCACAGGTAATGTTGACCTGCATTTGGTTGCGCACCGCGATCGAGCCATCGCCATTGGCCACCACCGTGGGCCGGGAAGCGCCGATCGCCAAAATCGACCCCTGACCAGGGGGCAAAATCGCATCAAAACGATCGACCCCAAACATGCCCAAATTGGACAGGGTGAACGTCCCGGAGTTGTACTCCTCCGGTTGCAGTTGCTTGAGGCGGGCACGATCGACGAGATCCTTCCAAGTGCGGGAGAGGGAATAGAGATCCAGTTGGTCTGCGCCCCGCAGCACGGGCGTAATTAAGCCGCCATCGGGCATGGCCACCGCTACGGCAATATTGATCGCCCCAGAATACTGAATCCCAGCATCGCTATAGCGGGCAGAGAGAACGGGGTGTTTTTGCAGGGTTACGGCCACGGCCTTGGCAATCAGCGCTGAGAGGGTCACCCCCTTGCTTTTGAGTTGCTGGTAGAGGCCATCGAGGGCAGTGGTGGTGATGGTGTAACCCACATGGAAGGTGGGCACCCCCAGGCTGGCCATCATATTGCTGATGACAGCCTTTTGGAGGGTATTGAAGGGCACCACTTGGCCGGGGGCGGCGGGGGCGGGGAGGGGAGCCGGGGGAATGGGAGCGGCAGCGGGGGCAGCAGCCGGAGCCGCTGCGGGGGCAGGACTTGTGGCAGGGGCAGGACTTGTGGCAGGGGCAGGAGTGGGCGCAGCCGGAGCAGCCGTGACACCCGCAGCCGCTTCAACATCGGCGGCAACGATACGGCCATGGGGACCGCTGCCCTTGAGGGTGGCTAGATTCAGGCCGAGGGACTTGGCGAGCTTGCGGGCACGGGGGGAGACGATCGTGCGGCCACTGGGAACCGCCGGAGCCGGAGTTGCGGGGGCGGCAGCAGCTAGGGGAGCCGCTGCGGGGGCAGCCGGAGCCGCTGTGGGGGCAGCGGGGGCACGCTTTTGGGCGGCTTGCTGCTTGGCGGTTTCAATTTCGGCTTCGGTTTCTGCAATTAAGGCGATCGCCTCACCCACGGGGGCCGATTCTCCGGCCTGCACAATGATGGTGGCTAAATACCCTTCATAGAAGGTTTCCACATCCATGTCCGCTTTGTCGGACTCAACAATAACAACGGTTTCGCCTTTTTCCACCTTGTCACCGGGAGCCTTCACCCAGTCAACAATTTTGCCCTCCGTCATGGTGGAGCTAAGGGCGGGCATGAAAACTTCGTGGATCATGGAATGTGGGGTTCCCTTTAACAAAAACAGCAAACAACTCGATCGAAGGCCACAGCAACCCGCCGCGACCCTTGGCCTGAGGTTGAACCCCAGCAGGACGGGGTACCCAGGATTTCCAGATTAAAATTGTAGATCGGAAGTGTCCCCCCACTGGCCGATCGAGGCCGATCGCAGCCGATCCCATAGGGCTTTGTTATGGCTTTCTTTCCGGGAAACGATCGAAGGGGGAGAGGGGGTCTGATAGAATCTTTAAGGTTTCTATAACATTAGCCAATGGGTTCAACTCGCGCGCGGATTGCAATAGACGCTATGGGTGGTGACCACGCTCCCCGAGAAATCGTGCTCGGAGCCATCCAAGCCCAGAAAGAACTGGATGTGGACGTACTGCTGGTGGGAAATCCCCAGCGCATTGAGGCATCGATCCCCTCCGATGTATCCACCAGTGGCCTGACGATCGTTGAGGCGGAAGACGCAGTGGGCATGGACGAAGAAGCAGTGGGTGCCCTCCGCCGCAAACCCAAGGCATCGATCAACGTAGCCATGGACCTGGTTAAACAGGACAAGGCCGATGCCGTGATTTCGGCGGGCCACTCTGGGGCAGTAATGGCGGCGGCGCTGTTACGGTTGGGGCGGATTCCGGGGGTCGATCGACCGGCGATCGGGATTCTGCTGCCCACGGTGATTCCCAACCAGCAGGTTTTAATTTTGGATGTGGGGGCCAATGTCGATTGTCGTCCCCAGTTTTTAGATCAGTTTGCCGTAATGGGATCGGCCTACAGCCGCATTGTCATGGGCATTGCACAACCCAAGGTCGGCCTGATTAACATCGGCGAGGAGGACTGCAAGGGCAATGATCTGGCCCTGCGCACCTATCAACTGCTCAAGCACAACGATCGCATCCACTTTGTCGGCAACGCCGAGGGGCGGGATGTGCTGTCGGGCAACTTTGATGTCATCGTCTGCGATGGCTTTGTGGGCAATGTCTTGCTCAAGTTTGCCGAGGCGATCGGGGAAGCCTTCCTGGGGGTCTTTCGGGAGGAATTACCCAAGGGGATCCACGGTAAAATCGGTTCCGCCCTGGTCAAGCCCAACCTCAAAAAGGTGCGCCGCCGCATTGACCATGCCGAGCATGGCGGGGGGCTGCTGCTAGGGGTGGCCGGGGTTTGCCTCATTAGCCACGGCAGTTCTAAGGCGGATTCAATCTGTAATGCGGTGCGGGCAGCTAAGGAAGCGGTCGATCGCAAAGTGCTGGACCAAATGCAGTTTCCCCGCGAAGCGGCCCAACAGGCTGCTGCTGAAGCAACCGCCACCGCAGACCCCGATGCTGCCGCCCAGCCCCCAGCCCCCCCCAGCCCCGATGCTGCCTCTGCTGCGGAAGTTGCCCCCAGCTAGGGCGTGTCATCCATTCACCGTAGAAACCTTGGGGTACTCAGAGTGACACGCCCGCCCCAGTTTTAGCGGCTAGGGGCTGTAATCCTGACCCTCAGGGCATTCTAGGACTAAATGATGACAGCCCCTAGCGTTTCCCCTGCAACCCTGGCCCCTGGATGGGTTGCTGCTCCTAGCCCTGCGTCTCTCCCCGATCGGCCCCCGTGCGTCCCAATTCCCTAGGGAAATTTGGCTCCTTTGTATCCTTTGGGACCAAAGCACGGGACAATCGATCCCAGACCCAGGGCACAGGCAAGCACCATTCACCCAGTTTTGACGCTGGGCTGGGCTGGCTCTCCCCAAACGATAAGGACTTCGTTATAAGACGTGATAGGTATCGCAGTTACCGGGAGTGGTTCCGCCGTTCCAGACTCCCGCCTCACCAATGAAGATCTCAGCCAAGTCGTCGAGACTTCCAATGACTGGATTCGGACCCGCACCGGTATCCAAGAGCGCCGTTTAGCTAGCCCGACGGACTCCCTGGCCAATCTGGCAACCTTGGCTGCTCGCCGTGCCTTGGAGCGTCGAGGCATTGAGGCCACGGACGTTGATTTAATTATTCTGGCCACCTCCACCGCCGATGATCTGTTTGGCACCGCCAGCGTGATCCAAACCAACTTGGGAGCCATCCACGCCACGGGCTTTGATCTCACTGCGGCCTGTTCTGGTTTTATCTTCGCCATGACAACGGCGGCCCAGTTTATCCGCACCGGAGCCTACCGGCGGGCGATCGTGATTGGGGCCGATATTCTGTCGCGCTGGGTGGACTGGCAAGATCGGACCACCTGTGTGCTCTTTGGGGATGGGGCCGGGGCGGTGATCCTGGAGGCCAGCGATGCCGATCATTTTCTGGGCTTTGAGCTACGCAGCAATGGGAGTCTCAATGGTTGTCTGACCCTGGCCTATGGCCCCGAAGCCCAAACCCTCCACCCCAATGCCACGGTGTCCCAGGGGCGCTATGGCCGCATTGCCATGAATGGGAAGGAGGTCTATCGCTTTGCGGTGAACCGGGTGCCGGAGGTGATTGAGAAGGCGTTGCACCGGGCTGATGTGCCGCTGGAGGCGGTGGATTGGTTTGTGCTGCACCAGGCTAACCAGCGAATTTTGGATGCGGTGGTCGATCGCCTTACCATTGCCCCCGAAAAAATGCTCAGCAATTTATCCAGCTACGGCAACACCTCCGCCGCTTCCATTCCCCTGGTGCTGGATGAAGCAGTGGGCGCAGGCAAAATCCAACCGGGCCAGCTTATTACAACGGCGGGGTTTGGGGCCGGTCTCAACTGGGGAGCGGCGGTCTTCCGCTGGGGCCAGGGTTAGGGGGGGCGATGCCTACCCGTCGTTCGTCTATCTAAGGATTACCAATCATCATGACCACTGCATGGGTTTTCCCCGGCCAAGGTTCCCAAGCTACGGGCATGGGAGCCGATTTGTTCGATCGGTCCGACTGCCAAGCCAAGGTTGAAGAGGCGAACAGTATTCTGGGCTGGTCCGTTGCCGATCGCTGCCATAGCCCGATCGAAGACCTCTCCCGCACCCTCTACACCCAGCCCTGCCTCTACACCGTGGAATGTTTGCTGGTGGACTTGCTCCGCAACCAGGGCACCCTGCCGGACTACGGCGCAGGCCATAGTTTGGGGGAATATGTGGCGCTCTATGCGGCGGGGGTGTTTGACTTTGCCACGGGGCTGAAACTGGTGCAGCGGCGATCGCAATTGATGGATCAAGTCTCCGGGGGGCAGATGGCGGCGCTGATGGGCTTCGATCGCGAGGCCTTGGATGGGGCGATCGCGGCTACCGAAGGCGTAGTCCTCGCCAACGACAATAATCCCGGCCAAGTGGTCATCTCCGGGGTACCCGAAGCCGTGGAAGCCATCCTCAGCCAAGTCAAAACCAAACGCGCCCAAACCCTCAAGGTCTCCGGAGCCTTCCACTCCCCCTACATGGCGGAAGCCTCCAGCCAATTCCAAACCATCCTAGCGGCCACCCCCTTTGCCCCGGCCCAATTCCCCATTCTCTCCAATGTGGACCCCGATCCCACCACCGACGCAGAGACCCTTAAGCAGCGCCTCAGCCAACAAATGACCGGCTCGGTCCGCTGGCGGGAAACCTCCCTGAAGCTGGCTGAGTTGGGGGTCACCGCAGTTGTAGAAGTGGGGCCGGGAAAAGTCTTGACGGGCTTAATTAAGCGCACCTGTGACAAAATGGCGCTCCACAACGTTGACCAAGCGCCCCTGCCTGAGGCCGAGTAAGCTCCCTGGGACAACGAACAGGACTCCCCCCAGCCCCTTGTTCCAGGACGGGAGCCGGGGGAGCAGGCGCTGTCCTTCATCCACCCTAGCAGAAGGTTAGGGTGAGGGTCTGGGGAACAGTTGCCCATCGCATTTTCGTTTTTTTGAAGACGGCTAGAGGTGCAAAGGTGCCCCGATCGCCCGGAAGCATCCCGCCGGAGCAGAATCTTGATAGGGGTCGTGCTCCTGTGGCTCCCCCCTTGGGGCTAAAACCAGGGCACCCCTGGGGGAATTGCCTCTACCGCATCGGTTAACTTGCCAACCTGGGATCGCCCCGATCGACCCGCTGCTGGTCTTAAGCCTTAACTTTTTCTATCATCTCAGCCCACTGTCTAGCCCCAGACGCTAATTTTCTAGATATCACAAAACATATCGTGGCTTGAGTTGGGAGCATCTTGCGGTTGAAATTCCCATAATCTAGGGCTGTTTTCCGATTGTCATCCGACCTGGCCCCCGTCATTTCCCCAGCAATCTACCCTTGTTTCCGTTCCCTATTCCCTTGGTTGGTCCGTCCTATGCTCAGGCAGACTGGTTCTTTCGTGGCTACCCTCTGGCATTTACTGTGGGGGGCCAGTGGTCGTTTTTGGCAACGCCAGAAGATTACCCCAGGGCAATTGGGACTGCTTTGTTTGCTCACCCTGCTGGCCTACTTGGGGAACTACTACAAATATGCCTTTGCCTTTGGGGTAGATTTCCTGTTTGGCTCGATCGCCGTGGTGATTATTCTCCGGCTCTACCCTCCCCTGTGGGGCATTGGGGCGGCAGCCATCGCTGGAAGCCACACCTATATTATTTGGAATCATCCCTGGGCCGCAGTGGTTCTAATCTTTGAGGCGATTTTTATCGCAATTTTGATTAGTTACCGGCGTTATAACATTGTTCTCATTGATGCCTGTTATTGGCTGCTCATCGGCGCACCCCTCGTGGCCTACTTTTACTTAGAGAAGTTGGGCTTTAGTGAAACCTCGGCTCTCTTGGTTGTCCTCAAACAATCCCTCAATGGCATTTTTAATGCGATTTGGGGCAGTTTTATTTTAGTGTTTCTGCCCCAAAATAAAGCCATTCGTCGCTGGGGCGATCGCCTCTTTCCCAGTCCCAGCCCCTCGTCGCAGTCCCGCCGCCCCGGACACCCAGACCCTGCTCGCCCTGCTGCTCCTACCCCCCCGCTGGCCACCGTTGCCGCCAACCCCGCTGCTCCCCCCCAGTCCGACTTTGCCGATGCTGGCAACTTTACCCTAACCGCCCCCCACGCCGATCGATCGCAGCGGTTAAGCGCCGCCACCTTCCCCTTCCAACTGGTGATTTTTAACCTCATTGCCATTGCAGTGATGGGACCGCTGCTGTTTCAAATGGTGACGGCGCTGGATCAGAAATTAGAAAGCATTGATCAAGAGGTGCAGGCGGTGCTGTTGGACCAAGGTCAAAGCAGCCGTCAAATGACCCGGACCTGGTACCGCAATGCTGAGATCGCCGTGGAAGAATTGGCCCTCTCGGCGGCCACCTTCTCCGAAGTCAGCCTGCTCGATCGGGAAATGGAGCAGATTTTGCAACTGTCCCCCGCCCTCAGCCGCCTCTACCTCTACGACACAAAGCTCAAGCTCATCACCAGCAAATCGGCTCACCGGCCCCACTGGACCGGTGAATCCCTCCCGCTTCCGGCCCCTGTCCCCCCCCCAGACCAACTGATCCCCTCCGCCATTCCGGCCTCCATCTGGCAAGCCCTCTCCGCTAGCCCCACCCCCTTCCTCTCCGCCGTAACCCAGGAAAACACCACGAACCATTGGGTGATGTATACCGCTGCTCCCGTGCTGCGATCGGGCCAACTCCAGGGCTTTGCCCTCGGCACCATTGAACTCAACAACCTCAGCCAACTCCTCGGTGAGCAGGTTCAACGCTACTCCATCAGCTTCTATATCCTAGATGCCCAAAACCACCTGGTCGCCAGCAGCGACCTCAAAGCCCAGCCCACCAGCAACATCTTTCCAGAGGACTGGCTGGAGGGGAGCCAAACCCCCTTGGGCGTTCAGGGGGTCTATGAATGGCGACCCAATACCGGCAAAAGCGCCATGGGCCGTTGGCGCAAGGCCCTGTATATCCTGGACTTACCGCTGGAGATTGGCCAGGATTGGACCTTGCAAATTCGCCTTTCCCCGGTGAATTACATCGACAGTTTGGAAGCCTTCCAGATCGACAGTCTGCGGCTGATGCTGATTCTGTTGGGCCTGACTTTGCCCCTGGCCGCTTGGGTCAGCCAGCGCCTGGTTCGCCCCTTGCTCCAACTGGCCCAAATCACCATTGATGTGCCCCAAAAGGTCTGGGACCAAACCAAGATCCCCTGGCCCCGCAGCCCCATCCAAGAACTCGCCCTCCTGGGTAATAACTTCCAAAATATGGCCCAGGTGCTCCAGCAGCAGTTCCAAGCCATTCAATCCGCTAAGCTGACCCTAGAGGAGCGGGTTCGCTTCCGGACCCAGGAACTGGAACAGAGCCAGCAAAAGTTGCTCCAACTGGCGGCGATCGTCCAATTTTCCGATGATGCGATCTGGAGCCAGGATCTCCAGGGTACGATTCGCAGTTGGAACCGAGGGGCGGAAAAGGTCTTTGGCTACACGCCGGAGGAAATGATTGGCCAGCCCATTACCCGCCTCTGTGCGCCGGAGCAGGCCGCTGAGTTGCGCCAAATTATGGAGCGGGTGGAACAGGGGCATTCCATTGACCACTACGAAAGCATTCGCCTCCACAAAACCGGCTACCCCATCACCGTTTCCACCACCATTTCCCCCATTAAGGACTCCCAGGGCCAAGTGGTGGGGGCTTCTTCAATTCAGCGGGATATTACCCAGCGCAAAACCATGGAAACGGCCCTGCGCAAAAGTGAGGCCCGCTATCGGGTCTTGGTCAGCCATGCGCCGGTGGGGATTTTCCAAACCGATGCCCGGGGCCGCTACCGCTATGTCAACCCCTACTGGGAAAGCACGGTGGGCTTGGTGGGGGATGATGCCTTGGGTGAAGCCTGGATCCAGACCATTGCCAGCGTCGATCGAGAGCGGGTGCTGCATCAGTGGCAAGGGATGATCCAAACCGGGGTGCCCTTTGATCTCGAATATCAGGTCCAGCCGCCGGAGGGCGATCGCCGCTGGGTCTCGGTCCGTGCCCTGGCCCTGATGGACGAGGAAAACCAAACCACGGGCTTTTTTGGCACCTTAATCGACGTAACGGCACGGCAACAGGCCGAGGAGCAGTTACGCCAAGCCCTACACCGGGAGCGATCGGGGGCTATGATTATCCAGCAAATGCGCCAAACCCTTGACCTAGGCACCATTCTCCAAACCACTACCGCCGCCCTGCGCCATCTGTTGAACTGCGATCGGGTTTGTATTTTTCAGTTCAACCCCGACTGGAGCGGCCAGTTTATCGCCGAGTCCGTCGTCCCCCATCTGCCCCCCGTGCTCAGCAATGCCATGATCCGGGACAGCTACCTCCAAGAAACCCAAGGGGGCTGCTTCCGCAACCACGACGCAGCCTATACCAACGATATTTATCACCAGAATTACGCCGAGTGTCACCTGACCCTGTTGGAGCAGTTTAGTACCCGATCGTTCTACAACGTCCCTATTTTTGTCGGCTCCAAGCTCTGGGGCTTGTTGGCCAGCCACCGCAGCCATGCCCATGTCTGGCGACGGGAAGAGGGCAAGCTGATCCAGCAGGTGGGGGACCAACTGGGAATCGCCATCCAACAAAGTGAACTGGTGCAGCAACTCCAGCAGCGCTCCCAGGAACTCCTGGAGGCCAAGAACCAGGCCGAAGCCGCCAACCGGGCAAAAAGCGAGTTTTTGGCCAATATGAGCCATGAAATTCGCACCCCCATGAATGCTGTCCTGGGCTTTGCCGACCTGCTCCAACCCTACACCCACCATCAGCCCCAGGCGCGGAACTATCTCCAAGCTATCACTAACAGCGGCTCCACTCTCCTGGCCCTGATCAACGATATCCTCGATCTGTCCAAAATTGAGGCGGGCAAGCTGCAACTCCACTACGAACCCGTGGACCTCCGGCGGCTGGTCCAGGAAATTCACAGTATCTTTCTGCAACAGGCGGCGGATCGGGGCCTGAGCCTGGAGATGCACTTTGATCCCAACCTGCCCCAACTGTTAATGATGGATGAGGTTCGGTTACGGCAAATTCTCTTTAATGTGGTGGGGAATGCCCTGAAATTCACCGAAACCGGCGGCGTTACCCTCTATCTCCACGGGTGTGCCCACCAGTACCCAAGTCCCAATGCCCAGGGCGATTCCTGTAACCTGGTGCCCTTCCCCGATCCCAACCATCCCACGGCATCGCGCTTCTGCCTGGAGTTGGTGGTGGAAGATACGGGCATTGGCATTGCCCCAGACCAGCACGATCGCATTTTTGCCTCCTTTACCCAAAGTGAAGGCCAAAGTAATCGCAAATACGGCGGTACGGGACTGGGGCTGACGATTACAGAGCGATTGGTGCAAATGCTGGGGGGCCAGATTTCCCTCGACAGCGAATTGGGCAAAGGCAGCCGCTTTATCTTCCACTTCCCCGACTTGGAGGTGGTTGCCCATGCTTCACCGCCGACCCTCCTACTACGGCCCACGACGATCGACTTTAACCACTTGGCTCCGGCCCGGATTCTGGTGGCCGATGATGTGGAATCTAACCGGTTACTCCTGGCGGGCTATTTCCAGGACACCCACCACACCCTCCAGTTTGCGGAACAGGGTCAAGAAGCGGTTTGGATCGCCCAGCAGCACCAGCCCGACGTGATTTTAATGGATTTGCGAATGCCGGTGATGGATGGCCATGAGGCCACAGCCCTGATCCGTCAGGATCCCAAAACCGCCCAGATTCCAATTTTGGTGCTGACGGCCTCGTCCAGTGCCGATGAAGAAAGTAGTTTGCGGGGGCAATGCCAGGGCTTTATCCGCAGACCCGTGAGCCGGGATCAGTTATTTGCGGCCTTGGAGGGGGTTTTGTCCCGCTGTCCCGCCGCGATCGCCCCCGCCGCGATCGCCCCTGCTGCGGCAGCCAAGCTGGCTACCCCCACAACCCCATCGCCGCAGTCACTCACCCCCCCGCCCCCCACCGCCACCGATCTCCCAGCCCTGGTGCAATCACTTCAGCAAGAGTACCAAGCCTCTTGGTTCCGCCTCTGTAAAACGCTGGTTTTGCCAGAGTTAGAAGCCTTTGCAGAGCGCTTAGAAACCTTGGGTCAAACCTATGACGCTCCCCTTCTGAAGCACTACACCCATGTTCTGAAGCACCAACTAGAGGAGTTTGAATGGGATAAGATTCCTGAAACCGTCCGCCAGTTTCAGGATGTAGTGAAGACCTTTGCAGAGGCTAGCTAGACCAATGCAACCCTGAAACTCTAAAATGAAGTGTTTGGCACGGCAACCTTGCAACGTCTAAGCCCCTGAATTCAGCCCAGGATGCCGTCACACCAGGATGCCGTCGCACTTCCGCAGTACCCTGCTTCAGTCTCCCACTCCCTAGGCTCCCCTTCTTTTTCCTCCGCCGCCCCATGGCTATGAATCCTGCCGATACATTAGTCCTGATTGTTGATGATATTACCTCGAATCTTCGGGTTTTAGGCGAGATTCTGCAAAATAGAGGCTATAAAGTCACTTTTGCTAAAAATGGCGAACAAGCACTTGAACGGGTAATCACAGCCCGCCCAGACTTGATCCTTTTAGATCTGATGATGCCCGACATTGATGGCCTAGAAGTGTGTACCCGCCTCAAGCAGAATCCTGAGATTCAGAGCATTCCGGTCATTTTTCTGACCGCAAGCCATGAACCGGCCCATTTGTTAGAAGCATTTTCCCATGGGGCTGTCGATTACATCACCAAGCCCTTTAATGCGCCCGAACTGTTGGCGCGGGTTAAAACTCACTTAGAACTGAAGTATCTCCAGGACTGGAACCAACGGCAGCTACAGCAGGAGCGGCTGATTCGCAGTATTGCCCAGGGAACCTTGGAATCCCTGGAATTGCAGAGCTTGCTGACCAATACAGCCGCAGCGGTGCGGGCCTATTTCCAGGCCGATCGGGTGCTGATTTACCAATGCACCGAGGTAGACACCCTCAACCCCGATCCAACCCTAGAGACCCAACCGGGCCGTATTGTGGCTGAGTCTTTAACCGAGGGGTCCTGTTCCTTGCTGGGCCTAACCCTGGAAGACTGTCCCTGGATTCACACGAGCTTGGACCGCTCTCCTTCGTTAGTGCAGGCGGGCGGGTTCCCTCCACACAACGCAACGGTGCAACCCGTTTCAGCCCAGCATCAGGAAACGCTGGCGCAGTGGCAGGTGAAGGCGGAAATGATTACCCCGATTTTTCAGCGATCGGAACATTGGGGAGCGCTCATTATTCACCGCTGCGAGGTGGATGCTCCCTGGACCCCAGAGGAGTTACAGGTGATCACACGGGTGGTGGAACAGTTGGAGGTCGCAATTCAACAGGCCAGTCTCTACAGTCAGCTTCGCCTGCTGAACCAGGAGTTGCGGCACCTGGCCAATGTCGATAGTCTCACCAGCTTGGCCAATCGTCGCGCCTTGGATGAGTACCTGGGGCAGATCTGGAAAACCCTGCTGCTGGAGCAGGAACCGTTGTCGCTGCTGCTGTGCGATATTGACTATTTCAAAGCCTATAACGATCGCTATGGCCACCCCCAAGGGGATTGGTGCTTGCAACAGGTGGCCCAAACCATTGCCCAGGCTAGCCATCGCCCGATGGATTTAGCAGCCCGCTATGGGGGTGAGGAATTTGCGGTTATTTTGCCCTATACCCCCTCTGAGGGAGCGCAGCAGGTGGCCCAACGCCTCCAGGCCAATCTTGAAGCCCTGCAAATTCCCCATCGCGGCTCTTCGGTGGGGGACTGTCTCACCCTCAGCTTGGGCTTGGTTACGGTGATTCCGACGGCAGCCCTGTCCCCGCAGCAGATTGTGGACAGCGCCGATCGTGCCCTCTACCAAGCCAAGGCCAAGGGCCGCAACCGCCTTGAAATTGGCACCCCTCTCCTGTCTTGAGGCACTGCAATCGGGATGGGTTGCGAGCCGGTTTAGGGTGGGGTGTCTTGGTCCTGGAGGAGTTGATAGGCTGCGCTCTTATCGAGCATAATCACCGCTTCTTCTTCTTCCCCGGTGAAGGAGCCGGGATACACACAGATGACACTCGCTTCTAGGTCCGCTGCTGGAACTTCACTGAGGGGTACAGGGCGGGTTGGGGTTTGGTAAGCCTGAAGTCGGAGGGTTTCGTAGGAGGGCAGTTGGTGATGGTTGTTTTCTTGGGGCACATATTGGTTGGCACTGCGGGGGGCTTGTTGTTGGAGCCGTTGCCACAGTTGTCGGAGGGCTTGGGAGTGTTCCGAGCGATCGCCGGACTCCGACTGCGCATCAAACCAATAGGCTTCGTCGAGCACCAGCCGGTTGAGGTCACTGGGGGTAATGGTATAGGTGAGATGCACATCCGGTGCGAGGTCAATTTCATCCCCTAAGCAGAGCGTATGTTGTTGGATTTTATGCCGATTGACCAGCAGGCCGTTGCGGCTGCGGATTTCGCCCCCATCCCCATCAATTAGCTCGTAGTAGCCGTGGCCATTGCTGTCCCAGGGTTCATCGCAGCGATAGATCAAGGTGGCATGGAGGCGGGAGACATAGGGCGATCGTAGGGTAATCGTACAGAGAGGATCCCGGCCCAAGGTGTAGAGATTACGCTCTAGGGGCAGCGAGAACTGGTGGGGACCATCCTGTACCACCAAAACTGGGGTATAGGGCAAAGCGTGGGAGCGCTGGGTAGACATGGGAAAAGTAGACCCTTTCAGGGGAAATGACTGGCTGAGGATGAACCCGATGCTAGACAAGGTATGGATCGGGTGGACGATCGAACCCAGTCCAGAAGATTTTTAGAGAGGGTTGCTCAGTCAGGGTGTTCAAGATAAGGGGAAGGGACCGCTTGGCCCTTCACTGCAACGCTGATTTCGGTGATCGTGTCCCAGGCAGAACTGGGCTGACCCGGTGTCCTCAGGAGGACTCGCTGGGGGTTCTCTCAGTAGTTTCCGGGAGAGACCGCTCCATCTTGCTTGAGCATAACATACCCCTAAAGACCGATCTGGAATTCCTCCATTGATGCCGGTTTCTGTCAATCTGGTCGAGATCTAAGTCTCTCAGCTTAAGGGAGGTGGAATGTCCTGGGGTTTGGGACGGCACTGGGCCTCGATCGGGGGGTCGAGCCTACGGCCAATCGTTAAAAAAGCCCATCCCTGGACTGTATTCATCCGGTGGGCAACACAGGGGCGACACGCCAACGTTGGCTTGGGTTGGCATTGAACCGGGATAGCCGTGAAATTGTCGAGGTTTCGGTTGTTAGCCAGCCCCCAACTGCCGTAACCGGGCAATGACCCCCTGGGGCGTAGCTTGGCACAAAATCCCCTCAATGAGCCAGCTTGCACCCTCCGGCCCCCAGGTACAACCCTCCTGTAAATAGACCTGGGCCGATCGGCCCACCTGATAGCCTCCATAGGCCGCTGCCAGCCCCTGCACTAGCCCCGCCCCACCCCAGGCCGCTAGACCGCTCTCCCCCAAGCTCAAGCCCAAAAATCCCTGGCTCAACCCCTCTCCCAGCAGTAAAATCGCCCCACTGGCCAACCAGCGCTGCCACAGTCGCCCCACCCGATGCCGCGTCATCGGCAACCCATAGCGCTGGGCCAAGGTCCGCACCGCCACCAAATCCAGCACCGCTCCCACGGCCAAATCCCCCAGCCCCACCGGACAGAGGGCGATCGCCGCCGCCTTAGTCCAGACAACCCGACTCAAATCCTGCTCTGCTTGCTCATTTTGGGTCTGAATTTGGACCTGCGCTAAGGTTTCCGCCGCACTGCGGGCCTGGACCAAAGCATTGAGGGCGAGCAGTTGTTCTCCTTCCTGGAGGAGGATTTGGCTGAGCCGATCGGCCAACTCCCCCATTTGGGCCGCTGGGGTTTCCCAGGTTTGGGTTACGGTTCCCGTTGCATCTTCAATGCGAACCTGGAGCGGGGCAGGCTCTGCGGCAACAGGGAGAACATCGGCGGTGGATAACGTTAGAGATTCAGCAGTTTCCCCTTGGTTAACCAAAAATTGACGCAATTTTGCTAAAATTTCAGCCCGATCGGTCACGGGATAGAGATCTGTCTTGTTAAACACCAACAGAATCGGCTTTTGGAACTGGAGGAGGGTTTGGATGGCCTCATACTCAGTGCGGGTCACATCCCCCGCCACAATAAATAAAATCAAATCCGTCTGTTGAGCCACGGTTTTCGCCATAGCTGTCCGGCTTTGCCCCTCAATTTCATCTAAACCCGGTGTATCAACTAAATCCACCTGAAATCCCCCCAACTGTGGCCCACTCCAGCGCACCGTCTGGGGCCACCGCGTCACCCCATTAATCGGCCCGGTCTCCAACAACTTCTGCCCCAGCAACCCATTCAGCACCGCCGACTTGCCCCGACTGACCAAGCCAAAGGCGGCGATCGTCACAATCCGCTGCTCTAGTTTATGCACTAGGGTACTGAGGCGATCGATCTGGCCTTGGTAACTGGCTCCCAGGGTTGGGTTAGGTGGGGTATGGGCCGATCGGGGCTGGGCTTGAGTTTGGGCTTGATAGCGTTGCAACAGCGCTTGCAAATGCTGCTGAGTTTGCGCCAGCAGGGAATGCGTTGCAGTTACAGGATCAAGACGGGAGTCGCTCATAAACGGTTATTATGCTGCCAAACTGGAAGAGATTAGACCGAGGTCCAAGCATCGTAGGCGGGAAACCCGCACCCCCTGCTTTAGGGTAGTCCATAGCCTTGCCCTATACTCTCCCAAAAGCCTGTCCCTTAAACAAGATTCAAGTAGGGTATGATGCAAAGGGTCTTCGATAACCCACCACAGTAGTCTTCAACGACCCACCACAGCGACTATGGGCATGATTCGCCAGGTTAAAATTCAGGGCTTCAAGTCTATTTACCAGGCCAAGTTGGAACTGGGTCGGCTGAACTGTTTGATTGGAGCCAATGGAGTCGGCAAAAGTAATGTCTTAGAAGCCCTTGGGGTTCTGGGAGCCGCTGCCAATGGCGTTGTAGACGATGAAAGTTTGCTCCGGCGCGGGGTTCGGGCTAGCTTGCCACGGCTCTATAAAAGCTCCTTTCGGTCCGATCGCACTCCTCCCCACATCACGATCGAGGCCACTAGCGAGAGCCAAGCCTTTTACCGGGTTTCCCTCCTCAATCCCATTGATTCCCCTGATCCAGCCTGGTCCTATAAAACAGAAGTGCTCCATGATGGCACCACTGAGATTATTGCCAGTGGTGTGCGAAGTCAGAAAAATCTCAATCCCCAAGCAGGACTCGCGGCCCTACAACTGGTCAATTTGGCACGCGACAGCCCTGCAAACCAACTCATACAGCAACTCCGAGACTTTGCCATTTACTGCCCTAACACACCAACCCTACGGGGGATTGTTCCTGATCAGCAGTCCCGCACTCCCGTAGGACTCAATGGCGGTCAACTGGCGGAGGGGTTTGCAAGTCTTCGGCAATATCTTGAGGCAAAAGCCGACAGTGACTCAAAAGACCTTGCAATGGCTTCTGAAAACCAGTCAGAAGTCATTTTTGAGCAAATTCTAGAGCTAATTGACTGGGTAGCCGACATCGAGACGATTCGGTATGGGGCAAAACTCCTCTCCCCGAAGGTTCCCCGTACCAAAGAAATTTTGAAATTTAGCGATCGGTTTATGCAGAAAAGCCGCAATGAATTGACTGCCTACGATGCCAGTGAAGGGGCACTGTATATTCTGTTTACCGCGCTACTGTGCCTATTGCCCCCAGCCCCCCAAACCTTAGCGATCGACAATCTCGATCAAGCCCTCAATCCCCGCCTGCTGAGGGCACTAATCACCCGTTTGCCCAGTTGGTTAGTTCATAGTAGCCCCGATCGCCAGATTCTCTTTACGGTTCATAACCCGGCTGCCCTTGATGGTCTGGACCTAGGCGATCCAGAGGTGCGTCTGTTTGCCGTCGATCGTAATAGTAACGGCCAAACTGTCATCCAACGCCTTACCCTCAACGCCCAACTGCTGGATCTCAACCAACAGTATCCCCTTTCGCGCCTGTGGCTAATGGGCCACCTTGGAGCCGTCCCCCATGTCTGAGGCCACAGATCCAACGCTGCCCAGCAAACAGTCTACCATCCTCCCCAAGCTCTTCAATAGAACTCTACGCATTGCTTTAGTTGCTGAAGGACCAGGGGATTTAGAAGTGATTCAGGCTGCTCTCAAGGCAATTTTACCCAATCCCTTTGTCCTGACCTTACTGCAACCAGAGGCCACTCAGCCCCGGCTAGGGACAGGTTGGGGCGGGGTCGCCAAATGGTGCCACGAGACTCAAAAGCGACATCAAGGCTCTCTCGATTTTGATCCAACCCTGGCTTGTTTTGACTTATTGATTATTCACGTAGATGTAGATGTGGGAGGCTTTGAGTATCAAGACTACGATCCCAAGGATGAACCTTATTTCTCAAAGATGGCTCAAGACAACGCTTGGAAGTGCCTGCCTTGTCAGCAGCCATGTCCCCCAGTGTCCGCAACGGTTACCTCACTTCTAGAAGTCATTCGGAGTTGGCTAGGACAGGCAATACCAGGAAACCAAACTTGTTTCTGCTTACCTGCCCAATCTTCGGGTACTTGGTTAGCAACTGCGGTCCTACCGCCAAGTCACCCCTGTTTGCAAGGGGGTGAATGCGATCCCAAGGTTGAGAAACGGCTAGCGCAGTTGCCAAAACAACAACGAATCAAGAAAAGTGTCCGAAATTATCGGGTTTATGCACCAAAAGTCACCGAAAATTGGCAAAATCTTAAGCAATGCTGTTCCCAGGCACAAGCATTTGAAACTGAGATCCTGACGATCCTCCAAACAGACCCTCACCTGGAGTCCAGTTAAGCCAAAGTTAAGCTGGGGGAGATGCTAGCTGTCAGTACTGTCTGTTCTCTCGTTCCCCGGCTCAGTGCAGGAACGTCTTTCAGAGGCTCTGTGTCCAGTGCAAGGCCCCTGGAGTACCCAGGGAGACAGAAGGCGTTGGAGCGCCTAGGGAAAAATATGCTACTGGGTTTGGGTGAGCAAGGAGTAAGAAGCAGTCATGCCATCGGGTGTTGATGTAAGCATAAGTAGATCGGGGAAAGTAATGGGCACTTAAGGTCGCTGAAACTATTATTCTGCTGTAGCCCATACCTCCCTTTATTTAGTCTGAGCTACTTCAGTATTACAAGCAGTTCATATTAGAGTTATGGGATCAGGGCGATTTATACTTTTCTTGAGAAGCATTATTTTCAATTTGAGCTTTAAAGTGATCGATCATGGTGATAATTTGCTTCTGTAGTGCTGCATAGTCCTCAGCATCTAGGTCTAAGTATTCACCATGGGCAATCTGATTCCGCTTTGCAAGCAGTTTTGTGTCAATCAGTTTCTGCTTCGTTTCATAGAAGTCATACTCTAATCCCAGGATACAAATAATCTCCTTGAGTACCTCTGAAGAAAGGTTGGATCCAGTTCTTATACCTTCTTTGTAGGGTATCTGGCTACGTTGAGACAGTTGAAACCGGATAAAGTCTAAGCTTGTGGTATAGATAGTTGCTTTATGGGTCTCATTCACCTCCGCTAGACGTTTCTTAAAAGCCAGTGCCAGAAAATTACTAGTCAGTTGATCGTAGTTGAGCCGTTGCATTGCCACATACTCCAAGTATAGTGACCCGGCCTCTTTAATAAAGCCTTCCCAATGGGCATATAACAGAGTCAAGCCACTCCGTAACAAAACACGACTGCGCTCCATATCAGACCGCTCAGTTTCAATCATTGCCTTTAGTTTAGATAGTTCCCGCTTACGCCAAGTCAGATCGTCATTCAAGCGGTTGCTAAGATCCTCCAGAGTCCGAACCTTGCTCATACCTTAAAGTGTTCCCGCCCTACGGGTAAGATCGTTTGTAATCGCTTGCGAGTGCTGATGCTACCTTTGGAGGATCCACCTAAGGCATTGGTGAAGCACGGATTATGCCAGAGGTCTTTTACCTTTGCCTCTAGGTCAAGGGATTGGGTACAGAGCCGATCGTAGTTGTAACCAATACCCAAGGCGATCGCTTCAAATGCAGAGACGAGAAAGCCTCCTTTGAACTGATCTTGCGCAGGATAGTACTTCCGGAAGCTGCGATCGCCAAGGCTTCCCGCTAGCAAGGCAAAGGTTGTGGTGAAGGCTTCCTTATCCCGTTCATAGTCATCGGGATCCTTAATGATCTCTTGACGGATACAATAGGTGAGGTAGTCGCTGATGTCGGGATATGGAATCTTCTTGAGCTTCTCCTCTGGAATGGTCCGAAAGAGCAGGAATCTTAAAACAAGCTCTAAATCATACTGTTCAGCGCTTGCCTTGTCAGATAAAGCAATGCAGTCTTTGAAGTGCTCATTGCTACTGAGATCCTTGATATAGTCATAGGTATCTGGATTCGCCATAATGAGAAGACAGTTGCGAATCTCTTGGTCCGTCGCAATCGATCCGCCTGTATTGAGACGCTGAAATAATTCATACTGTGCATTCGGGTCGCTCCCTTGGACTAGGATAGCAACCTCCAGCTTGGCCCGCTTGATCAAGAGGCGCTCAGCCTTTGTTAGGGAGTTATCAGGATCATAGCCATCCTCCCACTTTTTACCCTTCAGGGATGGTAGTGTTTCCCCTTGCTCCAAGATCAAGGGTGCTTTCCGTTCACCTGTTTCATCGCAGAGAATCCCAACAAACTCATAAATCGTAGACAGTCGCTGTAGGCCATCCACAACATCCCACACTCCATCCTTCCTCTGAGAGACAAAAATCTGAGGAATCGGCAAACCAATCAAGAGAGACTCAATAAAACGGGTTTTCTGGGTTGTAGACCATCGGAAGAACCGTTGAAACTGGGGATGAATCTCAATTTCCTTTCCTTGGTAAAGACTGATCAATTCTCCGACGGACATAGAGTAAGAGTCTGTCCGAATTTCTTGGCGTTTTTGCTCTAGTTCTTCTTGAAGTCCCATAGGAGCCTCTAGTAGGTGTGAGTAGGACAATTAAAGGCTGAAAGAATAAGGTTAAGGGGGCAGCTCCCCCAATTATAGCGGAGAACGATCACGATTCGGCATTCACCTCAGCGGGCTAGACATTACCATCAGCAATCGTAGCTTTTTCGGGGCGGAGGAGGGGAAAGGCGATGACATCGCGGATGCTAGGGGAGTCGGTGAGGAGCATGACGAAACGAAACAGGTGAGGCGATCGTCGGCCCCTGGGATCCCACCTCTCCTTAACCTCCCTCGCAGAGCAATCTGCCCACAATAGCAGCAACGACCAAGCAAGCTAGGATAAGCATATCCGTAATTTCCCTAGCAAATCCCTAAACCGTGCCTACCCCCCACCCCCTCCAGCGGCTCCTCACCTACAGCCGCGCCCACCGCCCCACCGTCCTCCTTGCCTCCCTCTGCTCCATCCTCAACAAAATCTTCGACCTTGCCCCCCCGGTCCTCATCGGTATGGCCGTCGATGTCGTGGTGCAGCAACAGGATTCCCTCCTCGCCACTTGGGGATTTCCCGGTATTCGCACCCAACTCGCCATTTTATCGATCCTGACCCTGATCGTCTGGGGGCTGGAATCCGTCTTTGAATACGCCTATAGCTGCCTCTGGCGCAATTTAGCCCAAACCATTCAGCATGAACTGCGGCTAGATGCCTATACCCACCTGCAAGAGCTAGAAATGGGCTTTTTTGAAGAACGGAGCACCGGCCAACTGCTGGCGATTTTGAATGATGACGTGAACCAGTTGGAGCGATTCCTCGATCGGGTGGCGACCGAAATTCTCCAAGTCATTACCACGGTGATTGTGGTGGGGGGGGGCTTTTTTATGTTTGCCCCTGGTGTTGCCGGGATGGCGATGTTACCCATGCCCTTTATTCTCTGGGGTTCCTTTGCTTTTCAAGAAAAACTAGCCCCCCGCTACGCCGCAGTGCGCGATAAAGCCGGATTCATCAGTATGCGCCTTGCCAATAACTTAACTGGCATGGCTACCATTAAAAGCTTTGCCGCTGAACCCTACGAAGCCGATCGAGTCAGCCTGGAAAGTGAAGCCTACCGCCGCAGCAACGGCAACGCGATCGCCCTCAGTGCCGCCTTTGTGCCTCTGATCCGGATTTTGATTTTGATTGGCTTTACGGCAACCCTCTTTTTTGGCGGAATTTCTGCCGTTGAAGGTACTTTGGCTGTGGGCACCTATAGTGTCATGGTTTTTATTACCCAGCGGCTGCTGTGGCCCCTCGTGCGCCTGGGGGATACCCTGGATCAATATCAGCGGGCCATGGCCTCGACTCGCCGCATTTTGGATCTGCTGGATACCCCGATCGCCATCCGTCCCGGCACCCAGCCCCTAAATCCGGCCCAAGTTGAAGGCAGCATTGAGTTTGACCAGATTACCTTTGCCTACCGCGATCGATCGCCGGTTATCAGCAACCTCAGCCTTACTGTGTCTGCGGGTCAGACGATCGGGGTCGTTGGCTCCACGGGATCCGGCAAGAGTACCTTGGTTAAACTCCTGCTGCGGTTTTATGAACTGCAAGAAGGCCGGATTTTGTTGGATGGGCGGGATATTCGGGAGCTAAATCTGCGGGATTTGCGGCGCTGTGTGGGCTGGGTGAGCCAGGATGTGTTTTTGTTCCATGGGACGGTGGCGGATAATATTCGCTATGGCAGCTTTGGGGCGACGGATGCCCAGGTGCAGGAGGCGGCAAAATTGGCGGAAGCCCATGGTTTTATTGAGACGTTACCCCAGGGTTACGCCACGATCGTGGGCGAACGGGGGCAAAAACTCTCTGGAGGCCAGCGGCAACGGCTGGCGATCGCCCGTGCCTTGCTCAAGGATCCGCCCATTCTTATTTTGGATGAGGCCACCAGTGCAGTAGACAACGAAACGGAAGCCGCCATTCAGCGATCGTTGGATCATATTACGGAAAATCGCACCACGATCGCCATTGCCCACCGGTTATCGACAATTCGCCATGCCGATCGTATTTACGTCATGGAACTGGGGCATCTGGTCGAACAGGGTACCCATGAGCAGTTGCTAGCCCTGAACGGCGTTTATGCCGGTCTTTGGCGGGTCCAGTCGGGCCTACGGGTGAATGAAGTTGAAATTTGAGGTTTATGGAGGATTAAGGTCGATCTGTTCGATTTGTTCAAGCTCTGGGACTGGGGAGGATGGGGCGGGTTGTAGACTTCTGCTGACTCGAAGTAGATCAGCGCTTTAAGGGCTTTAAGAGACTGCTCTAGGCTAGGAGAGAAGGAGAGAAATACCGCTTTTGCGTTGTGCTGTGGCTCAAACCACCATTTTGGTTTAGAAAAAGTCAACGTTGCGGGAATCACAGCCCAGAGCCACCAGTCAAACAGGTCTCGACGCTGGGCTGAGCCTGCCATGATGGCATAGTCTTCTAGGCAGCTTTCCACCAGATCGAAACAGGCTGAACGCGCTTCTGCTCGTATTAGCGTTCTTTGGGCATTTTCATAGGCCCAAATACAATCGGTAACAAGCTGTAGGCTAGGACAGGAGTCTTTGACTGGGTATTTTGGCCAATTTTCCCAAGGACTGATATCTGGCTCTTGTCCCAGTAATGTGTCTAACTCATCCCAATCCTGAGAACGTTTTAGAGAACGCCAGAGATATAACCAAAGCTCTAGACGGTTAACGGTTTCCTGGGGACAGGGGTTTTGGGGCTGGTAAAACTCCAAACCGGGCCAGACCGCAATACTTAGCAACAGTGCCATCCAGATATAACGAGCTTGGCTTAACTGAGGATAGGTTTGCGGCCTAGATGACTCTAAAGCGTCAAAAACGTAATTAATTGCAGTCTTTAGGGACAAACTCTGGTCTCCTCCCTCTTCATACAATTCGCCATAGCGGTACTCACTGACCTGATTGAGGATGGAGACGATGGACTGGGGGAGGTCGGTAGCAGCGAAGGTATGGTGCTGAAGAGGGGCAGGGTGACTCATAGGGAATTGCTCAAAGTGATAGGAGGGTAAGTGATATCCCAGGCTATAAAAAGGCAGATATTAGGAAATCTTTCCTGAAACTGCTCTATAACCCCACGACAACTGGGGCAAGGTTTGAGTTCTGTGTAGAGATACAAAGAACCGGAGACGCTTCGATCGTAGCGCGTTGCCAAGGTTGTAGCAATTGCGTCCAAGACCTTCAACTCAGCATCTGTATCCATGATCCGCTCGTTGTAGGAAACCCAGATTGGCTCAAATTGTCCCCCTTGCGATCGGGGTAGAGGTTTCGGAATTGGACTTTGACGCTTAGAGGTAGCCCCTGCCCCAAAGCACAGGCCATTGGCTAAATAGACCTCCCCGATCGCAACATTACTCTGACCGATCGGTTTTTTCAAGTATAGCCGCCGAATCATAGCGGCTTGATCCTTCAGTGCCTGACACTGTTCTTCTGGCAATTTAGGTAGAAAGTCAAAGGTATTCACAGGCTTCTCCAGTAAAGCCAAGCATTAGTGTTTTTTCATATTTACACCTAATTTTGAGGGTAAACGCGGCCTTTCCAGGCTCCCCCTTTGCCCTGCCAGTGGCGGCGGGCGGAGTCTAGGGTCATGAGGGTATAGAGGAAGCCGATCCAGGGTAGAGTGAGGGCGTAAAAGGGTGAGATTTGGTATAGACGCACCGTGGGCCAGTAGGAGAGAGCCATGAGGAGCCAGGTTCCGCCGCCTAGGAGGATAAAACTGAGATTTTGGGTGATTAGGCCGGTGAGAAGGCCGATCGGGGCCATCAGGTAAACCAAAACCATGCCGATGAGGGTACCAGCTAGGAGTAACGGCGAATATTGAAGCTGGGTGTAGGCTGTACGGGCAACCATGGTCCAGATGCTATCTAGGGTGTCATAGGCCCGTAGACTTTGGGTTTTTGGGCCAAGACCTAGCCAAATGGGAAAAAAACTACGGTTTTTGGGCTGGAGAGTGCCCTTAACCTGGGCGGCTAGGGTGCAGTCATCAATGAGGGCATCCCGCAGAACACCAATGCCCCCAATGCGGTTTAAGGCCGTCGATCGCAGCAAAACACAGCCCCCTGCTGCTGCCGCCATTTTGCGCTGCGGATTGTTAACCCAAGGAAAGGGGTAAAGTTGTTGGAAAAAGTAGACAAAAGCGGGTATTAAGAGCTTTTCCCAGTTACTTTTACAGCGCAATTGCACCATCAGGCTGACCAGATCTAAGCTTTCTGTTTCAGCTTTGTGAACGAGTTGGCTCAAATTTTGCCGATCGTGGGCGATATCCGCATCGGTGAGCAGTAAATACTGGGGTTTGGGGTCTAAGGTCTGGGTATAGCGAGTCCCTTGCTCCAAGGCCCAGAGTTTGCCGGTCCAACCGGGGGCGAGGGGTTGACCGGGCAGAACCGTGAGGCGATCGGCTGTGCCGGGATGGGTTGCCTTGAGGGCTTGGGCTGTCGATCGGGCGATCTCAGCCGTCCCATCGTCGCTCTGGTCGTCCACCACAATAAGACGCACAGAACCGGGGTAGTCCTGGCTGAGCAGGGAGGTGACACAGGTGCCAATGCCTTCAGCTTCATTGCGGGCGGGGATGACAACGGCGATCGGGGGCGCTTGGGCCGGATCGAGGGGGTGCGGCAGTCGATCGGGGAGTTTTTGGTCACAACGCCAGAACTGACCCCAGGCCAGCAGCAAAAACAGCCAAATCACAAGGGAAAGCGCTAGTAAGGCAGTTATAACAGGAACCATGGCACACAGTGGGGGTAAGCAGTCCACTGTCAACGGTAGAGGGAAAGGGGACTAAAGGTAAAGTGGGGGTCAGTCAAGCTCATTAGATGGGGAGGGAGCGATGACTGAGGGATTGGAGCCTGATTGACTGACAAAAGTGGGTCAAACCGAGGCACAGAGAGCGGTTCAGGAAATCTGATCCCTAGGATCCTAAAGGTCTTGTAGGGGCGCGAAAACCGCGCCCAAAGCAGAATTTTTTGTCAGTCAACCAGAACTGGAGCAGGCGATCGCACAACGACAGTTTATGGCGCTACAGCTTGATGGTGCTACAGTTTATAGCGCTAAAGACTGATAAAACCTGTAAAAATAAGATGAGGATTGAAATACAGGTGATTTTGCCACGTTGTGCTTGGAAATTGCTGCTTTAAAAACTGACATAACAATTCACCATCGCCCCCGGTGATCACGATCGCACTGGCCCCATACCGCTGTTCCCAGTCTTCAATAAACCCCTGTAAACCGGCCATAATGCTGTACAAAACGCCACTGGCGATCGCTTCCTCCGGCGATCGTGCCCAACGATCGGGTAAGCCCTGCTCGATCGACCACTGGACCCACGGTAATTGTCCCGTTCCCTGCTGTAAACTGTGCCATTGTAGCCTTAGTCCGGGCGCAATCGCTCCGCCTACTAAATTACGTTGACTATCACCGCCTGTAATTGTTAAAGCTGTCCCCCCGTCAATCACTAACACTGGCCAGCCATAGCACTGTCCCGCCCCCCACAGGGCCAAGGCTCGATCGATGCCCAAACCGGCATAGACTTGACCGAGGGGGATATCGGCAAGCTGGAGCACGGTAAGCTGGGGATAAGTGCTAAAGCAAGTGGTTTGGGCCGGATTAACTGAGGTAAGGCGCAAGGGAGGCGGTTCTTGCTGGGAACGGATCCAGGACTGGGCTAGTGGTGGGAAGGGGAGGGACTGGAGATAGGGCAGCCAGCGATCGATCGAGGGTGCATCCTCCAGGTGAGGGCCATCTAGGGTTAGGGGAGGGGGATTGGGGCCGCGATCGAGGGTTTCTAGACCTAAAACAGCCCAATGGAGGCGACTATTGCCCACCATTACCGCTAAACAGGGCTGGGACGATCGAGGCGGCATAGGCTGAGTAGGGGTCACAAGGGTGGTCAGAATTTGAGGCCAAAACCGACAATTTCCTAAGAGGGTCGGAAGACCCGACCCCTACAGGGTCGGAAGACCCGACGACCCCTAGAGGGTCGGAAAACCCGACCCCTACGGGAGCCATTGCATGGTTAGGGCGGTTTCTGTGCCCTGGGTGAGGCTGTGGTCTCGAAGCCTATAACGGCCAGAGATGCCTAGGGGGTTGGGGTAGAGGGGGCGGTGTAGAAGGCGGCGGATCGAGGGGCAGTTCAGAATGAGCCGCAGTCTCAGCAGAGAATTTAAGCTGAGGCTCTAAATTTGCCCCGGACCGCGTATCCGAGTCCCCTGGCCGATCGGCGTGAAGATTTGCATTCAGGGAGAGGGGAAATCCACACTGGCTGCAAAAAATGGCCTGATTGGGCACCAAGGTTCCACAATTACTACACTTCAGCAGGGTATCCAGGGCGGCATAGCACTGCTCACAAACGAGGGCACCGGAGGGATTGCAATGGGAGCAGTGGGGGCAATTCAGGGACATGGCATCCAAAAATAGGCTCAGCAGCCCGACTATAACCTCAAAAGCGTCTATTCGGGACCAAAGGCAGCCCCCGCCGCCGCATCCAAGAGCCAGTACAGTTGACCTTGGGGGCGGAGGGCACGGGCGGGATACTGGCGATCGTCCCCCGTTGGCGAGAAAATCTCCCGCAGGGCCGGTTGTTTATTCTCCCCTGTCACCAAGAAAAGCACCAACTGGGACTGATTCAAAATCGGATAGGTTAGGGTAATGCGGGGATCCTCGCCTTTATTGCCGACGGTGACGCAGCGATCGGCCACGGTCAGCGCTGCGGTGTGGGGAAAGAGCGAAGCCGTATGGCCATCCGGTCCCATGCCCAACAGGACAAGATCCAGGGCCGGGAATTCCCCCGCCGCAACCTGGAAAAAGTCTCGAATCTCCTGTTCATGGCGATCGGCATCTACCCCAGGATCCCCGGCCCCCGTGGGCATCGGGTGTAGATTCTCCGGCGGAAAGGGCACCCGATCGAGCCATGCAGCACGGGCCATGCCCTCGTTGCTGTCGGGATGGGTGGGGGCCACATAGCGCTCATCGCCCCAAAAAATATGGAGTTTGTCCCAAGGTAAGTCCTGCTGGGCAAGGGCTTCGTAGAGCGGTTGGGGGGTACTGCCTCCGGCTAGGGCTAGGGTACAGCGGCCCCGATCGGCGATCGCCTGGTGGACTTGGGCCACCACTAACGCCAAAGCGCGGGAGACCAAAGCAGCACGATCAAGCAGAATTTCACGGATGGGAGGGTTAGGCATGGCAACACAACCAGCAAAGGTCACAGCAGCAAGGTCACAGCAGCAAGGCCACAGCGGCAAGGCCACAGCGGCAGGGGCTTAAGGCTTTGGACTGCCTAAAACCCTAAGGGCTAATGCCAACCTCTGCCCCAGAATTTCTGGAAATATTAAGACCTCCCTCGGCCCCTGACGGGGTTGGCCGTTCCGGGGTAGTATTTCAGAGGCGTAAACTGAGCGGTCTAAACTAAGCGGTCTAAATTGAGCGGTCTAAACTGAGCGGTCTAAACTGAGCGGTCTAAACTGAGCCGCATCGCCGCAAAAACAGGCATCTCCATGGCCTGCTCCCCCTTCGGGATTCCCTGCCTTTGGCTGGGTGTGACGGGCCAGAGGCCCATTTGCCAACAGGGCTAGCTTCGACCCCTTGCTGGCTCGGTTCCCAGGGAGCCGTACCCCCCCCTCTTTCTGGTTTCAGTCTTCTCAATCCCTCTTTTCTGCACAACGCTATGAAATCTGGCAGTCAACGACAACTGGCCTCAATTACCCCCCTCAGTTTGACTTTGGTTGGCTCCATTATGGTGCTGTCGGTGTTGTTAGACTACGCCGCTTTTCTGCTGTGGCCCCAGTTTAAGGAACAACAGTGGCAAATGCAGGTTGTTTCGACCGCCGTCGATCGGGGCATTGTTCCCTTGGTGGGCATGACCCTATTGCTGGTTGGCTACTGGACAGCGGAACAGGTGCCCACCCCCCTCAGCCAGACCCTCTCCCGTCTGCCGCTGCGGATGTTTGCCTTTCTGCTGGCCAGTCTGTTAAGTCTCCTCTTTTTGCTCTGCGTTCCCCTCCATCTGCGCAATAGTTTTGCAGAACGGGCTGCAACCCTAGAAAGCATCCAAACCCAGGCCGACACCCTCACCACCCAAGCCCAAGAGGAGTTAAAGGCTCAAGTTGAGCAGCAGCGCACCCGGATTACGGCCTTGATTAAAAACGAGCAACAACTGAACCAGGCCATCAGCAGTGGCCAACTTTCCGTTGATGAGGCCACCCTGCTCCAGCAGTTTCGGGATCAACCCAACAGCCTAGACGAGTATTTGACCCAACAGGCTGAGGCCGGTCGTCAAGAAGCTGAGAAAACGATTCAAGACCAAAAAAGCAATGCGGAGCGCCAAGCCAAGGAGCGGGCGGTTAAAGCGGGTGTTCGCACGGCGGTCACGAGCTTTCTGCTGGCGATCGGCTATGCTCTGATGGGCTGGACTGGCCTCAGGGAGTCCCGGAAAGCCTAACTTCATCTGGAACCAAAACCAGGGCAACCCTGGGGGAATTGCTCCCACTGACGCGCTTAACCCGCCCAAGGGGCGTACCCCGGTTGAGAAGCCCTCACCCTCAATCCCTCTCCCCCCTTCGACTTCGCTTAGGGACCGGGGCGAGGGACGGGGAAAGATCGAGTTCCCTTTCTCCCAAAGGGTAGATGGGGCCGAGGGATGGGGGTCACGTCCTACGGTTGCAGATGCACCCTGGGAAAGTGAGATGCTCCCAACCCTCCCCCCTTAGCCCAAAACCCCCTACAATAACAAAAAGATTATTCCTAGGGCTGTTTAGCTCCCACCTTCCCCCGACCCTTGTCAGTGTTTTTGCTGTATCTTGACGGGGGCCTGCCATGGCTGGGAATCAGAGCTATCCTTGCCGATCGACCTTTCTTTCAACTGAGCCGATCTGACCCCTCTGCGGATTGTCCCTAGGGGCATCGCTGAACACATCAAGTTGCTTCACTATCTGACGCAGTTTCAGTGTTTGAAAAACAACCTCAATGTTGCTTTAGCGCGGAAATCCTCGCGATCGTCTAGGGGGCAGTCTCCTTTTTGACCGGGACTCTCACAGGGTTAGGACAGGGAGCGAACATTTTGCTCCTGAATCCCTAGATTGCCCTCGATCGTGGGATACCGATCGTATCATTGCGACAACCTTGTTCATCCATTTTGGTCCACAATGTTCTTGAGAAAAAAAATAGACGCTTATCTGATTGCAGCAATCCTTGTGGTGCTAGGAGTCGATTTAGCGGTTTTCTTCTTTAGCCCTTCCCCCCTTATCCCCATCATTTGGATGTTGATTAGCTTAAATATTAAGGGTTGGATTTGTTGCTGGAATCACCACCACCAGCACCTCAAGTTTTTCTATCCAGAGTGGGCCAATCGCGCCCTGGAACTCGCGATGGGGTTGCAAACAGGAATTGTCGGCGAAGCCTGGGTTCTGCACCATACCTTTGGTCACCACGTTAACTACCTCGACCAAACCAAGGATGAGTCCGCCTGGAAAGACGAGAAAGGCCGGACAATGCCCCCCCTAGAATATGCCTGGACCGTTACAACTCAAGCTTATCCTAAAGCCTTAAAGGTGGGCGAAAAGTATCCCAAAATCCGGGTTAAGCTCCTCCAAAACATGGTAGTAACGGCGATCGTTCTTTTGGCTCTGGCTTCCGTGAACTGGGTCAATACCCTGATCCAATTTGTATTTCCCATGGTATTTTTGCTCTTTATGACGGCCTATGTCACCTATGAGCACCATGCAGGTTTGGATGAGGAAGATCCCTACAAAGCGACCTATAACATCACCGATCGCTGGTACAACTTTTTCACCTGCAACCTGGGCTACCACACGGCTCACCACGTCCAATGTGGCCGCCACTGGAGCGAACTGCCCCAGTTCCATGCAGAAATTAAGGACAAGATCCCGGCTACCCTCTACCGTGATGCCGGTTTCCCCTTTGCTTGGATAACCAAGGCCGAACAGATCCTAGTGGCCCAGGGTGTGTCCTGGAACCGGGGATAGGCTGAGCCAGATCGTTAACCTGTGGGTATCTCGATTCCCCAGACTGGGGCGGCTGGGTTGGCTCAGCGCAATGGTGCTAGGTCACGGCAGCAGAACATTATCAAGGGCGAGTTGAGATACCCCTAAACTAAGGGCTAGGCGAGTTTAAGCGAAGTTCAGGCAGAATTCAAGCGAGATCCGGTGAAATCCAGGTAAGGTCCAGTGAAACCAACCCCAATTGGGTGCATTTCACTTTGGAGCAGCCCAGCCCCTGACCAGTCTCAAAAGGCCCGTAGTACGGACTTTAGTCCGTAAAAGCCCGTAGTACGGACTTTAGTCCGTAAAAGCCCGTAGTACGGACTTTAGTCCGTAAAGGCTCGTAGTACGGACTTTAGTCCGTAAAGGCCCGTAGTGCGGACTTTAGTCCGTCCCGTGGCAAATGTGAAATGCACCCCAAAAATTTTTGTAGCAAATCGGATCACCCCATGTTATGATTGAATTCTGTCACGGGGCGTAGCGCAGCTTGGTAGCGCACCACTTTGGGGTAGTGGGGGTCGTGGGTTCAAATCCCGCCGCTCCGATTGGCGAATACTTCAACTCCGCAAAAAGCCTAGGGTTCACGCCTTGGGCTTTTTGCTGTTTAAACCGGCTGGGGGCATGGGACGGTAGAGCAGGGTTTGTTGCAGAAAATGTAACCCTAGGAGCATCGGTCCAGATTGCCGCCATACTGGGCACTAACGTATCGAGTGGATGCGCTGGCCGCTGTAGTTGGCCCAATCTTCCATTAGCCCAGTTCTGCTGGGGTGCATTTCACTTTTGCCAAGATACGGACTAAAGTCCGTACTACGGGCCTTTACGGACTAAAGTCCGTACTACGGGCTTTTACGGACTAAAGTCCGTACTACGGGCCTTTTGAGACTGGTCAGGGTCTGGGTTGCTGCAAAGTGAAATGTACCCTCTTGGTTTTTCTGTTCTTGCCCCGTTGTGAGGTGACCTATGGTTCCACACGCTCCCCGATCGGCCTTTGCGCCACCTTCCCCGCCCCGATCGTCCGCTGCCCGTTTCCGTCCGCACCGCCTCCTGCTGGCCAGCCTCCTGGGTCTGACCGTCACCACGGCCTGCGCCAGTACCGCCAACAAAGCCAGGATGGAGGCCGGATCGGCCCCTGAAATTGCCGCCGATCGGGCCACTGAAGCCCCCGCCCTGCAAACCCTCGCTGAGCCGGAGCAGTCTGAAGACCTGTTGCTGAGCCAAGCCCCTACCGCACCGGCAGCAGCACCCCCCGACGCAGCACCCTCCAACGCAGCGACTCCCGACGCAGCAACCCCAGCAGCCAATGGCCTCCCCAGTGCTCCCCGCAGTGCCCCCCAACTGATCAAAACTGCTCACCTAGATTTGCAAGTGGAGGATACTGCTGAAGCCTTGAGTCAATTGGTGCAGCAGGTGCGCCAAAACCAGGGTGATGTGCTGAGTTTAGAGGATCAGGTGCCCCTCAATGAGGATATGCCCCATTCGGCTTATTTAGAAGTGCGGGTGCCCCAGGAGCGGCTTGACGTGGCCCTAGAGCAGTTTTCAGCCCTAGGGAAAGTGACCAATCAGCGGATTTCGGCCCAGGATGTGTCGGAGCAACTGGTGGATTTTGGGGCACGGCTGCGGAATTTGGAAAAGGCTGAGGCGCTGACCTTGGGGATTATGGAGCGATCGGGGGATGTGGGGGAAATTCTCCAGGTTACCCAGGAGTTAGCCCGAATTCGAGAGCAAATCGAGCAAATTAAAGCCCAGCTACAGAGCCTCCAAACCCAGGTTGCTTACTCGACGGTTTACCTTGCCCTAACGGAGCCGGTCAGTGTGCTCCAGCCCCTAGAGCGCTCCTGGGGACAGGATTTGTCCTTAGCATGGCAGCGATCGACCCGTTCCCTCAGTGCAGTAACGCGGGGAGTGGTGGTTTTGGCGATTTGGCTAGTGGTTTACAGTCCCTACTGGCTGGTTCTGGGTGCTGGAACTGTATTTTTGGCCAAGTTTCTGCTCCATCAGCTTAAAAAGCCCAATTCTCAGCCCGAAAGCTAAATGGTTTTGAAATCGACCCGTGCTTTACCCCTGTTAGGCTGGCGCGAATGGGTTGCATTACCCGATCTGGGCCTCGATCGCATTAAAGCCAAAATTGATACAGGTGCCCGTTCCTCTGCCCTCCATGCCTTCGATATTCACACCGTTTTGGAGGCTGGAACGGGTCAAACCCTCGTCCGCTTTAGTGTGCATCCCCGTCAGCGCAAGAGCAAGCCGACCATCGTCGCTACGGCTCCCCTGCTGGAATATCGCGCAATTCGTAGCTCCAACGGTTACCTCCAACAGCGACCAGTGATCCAGACGACAATTGTCCTTGGCGATCAACAGTGGCCCCTCGAACTCACCCTCACCAACCGTGACGTAATGGGTTTCCGAATGCTGCTCGGTCGTCAAGGAGTACGGAAACGGTTTTTAATTGATCCGGGGCGTTCCTTCATTCAAGGTTCCTAGTCTGAGCAGGGGCTAAGGCGTTGGGTGGGGATCACCTACTTGCCAAACCTGTGGGACTGCGGTTGCACACTCGTTGCACACCCGTTGCACTCCTGTTGGACAATTGAGGTTCGCTCTTGCCCACTGGCCGCCATCGGAGATTTAAACCGTGAAATTTGCCATTCTCTCCCAAAAAGCTTCACTATACTCCACCCGCCGCTTGAAAGAAGCTGGAGAAGCCGCAGGCCATGAAATTAAGGTCATTGACTATCTGCGTTGCTATATGAATATCACGGCCCACCGTCCCCAAGTCGTCTATCAAGGAAAACCCCTAGAGGATATTGATGCCGTTATTCCCCGCATTGCTGCGTCCCGTACTTTTTATGGCACTGCGGTGGTGCGGCAGTTCGAGATGATGGGGGTCTACACCAGTAATCCTTCCCAGGCAATTTCCCGATCGCGGGATAAGCTGCGGTGTCTCCAGATCTTGGCTAAACAGGGGATTGGTCTGCCGGTGACGGGGTTTGCCCACTCCACCAAGGATATTGACGGGTTGATTGATATTGTGGGGGGGGCACCGCTGGTGATCAAGATGCTGGAGGGAACCCAGGGCATTGGGGTGGTCTTAGCGGAGACCTATCATGCGGCCAAGTCGGTTATTGAAGCCTTCCGGGGTTTAGATGCCAATATTTTGGTGCAGGAGTTTATTGCCGAGGCAGGAGGGACAGATATTCGCTGTTTTGTGGTGGGGGAAAAGGTTGTGGCAGCGATGAAACGCCAAGGGGCACCGGGGGAGTTTCGATCGAACCTGCACCGGGGAGGGACGGCGGAAAAAATCAAGCTCACGCCGGAGGAGCGCAGTACGGCTATTCGGGCGGCTAAGGCGATGGGGCTACGGGTTGCGGGGGTGGATATTCTGCGATCGAACCATGGCCCAGTGGTGATGGAGGTTAATTCCTCGCCGGGACTGGAGGGCATTGAGGAGGCAACGGGAATCAATGTGGCTGGAAAAATTATCCAGTTCATCGAAAAGGCAGTGGTTTCTGATACTCCGGGCGATCGGGGCAAATATTAACCCCTGCTAGGGCTTGCATCGGGGTCTTGAGGCTCACTTGGGGCGGTCGTGCCGCACCAGTCAGGATCGTAGCGGCCAGCCCCGCTGCTGTCGGATCCAGATCCTGACCCTTGATGGCCTACCGACATCGGGTAGGGGTTGCGCCCCCGTGCGGACCCTCGTCAAGCGGGTGTATTTCACTGTTGCTCCGGTACGGACTAAAGTCCGCACTACGAGTGT
>JAYKJG010000347.1:0-5053 GCA_035286285.1 Prochlorothrix sp. | reverse complement strand
GGATCCAGATCCTGACCCTTGATGGCCTACCGACATCGGGTAGGGGTTGCGCCCCCGTGCGGACCCTCGTCAAGCGGGTGTATTTCACTGTTGCTCCGGTACGGACTAAAGTCCGCACTACGAGTGTTGCTCCGGTACGGACTAAAGTCCGCACTACGAGTGTTGCTCCGGTACGGACTAAAGTCCGCACTACGACTACTAGAATCACAAACTTACGCTGAACTAACTTACGCTGGACAGAACCATGAAAAAACTCTATCTCTCAGTCGTAACGCTGTGTCTATCTAGCCTAGGGGGTGCAGCCTGGGCTTTTTGTGGCTTTTATGTCTCCAAGGCAGACTCTAGCCTCTATAACCGGGCTTCCCAAGTGGCGATCGCCCGCGATGGCGATCGGACAATTTTGACCATGGCCAATGACTACCAGGGGGAAGTCAAGGATTTTGCGATGGTGGTGCCGGTGCCGGTGCCGATCGAGGAGGGACAGGTGCGGGTGGGGGATCCCCGTGTGCTCGATCGGCTGGATGCCTTCAGTGCGCCCCGTTTGGTCGAATACTTTGACAGCAACCCCTGTGATCCGCCCCTGCCCATGACAATGGAAGGGGTCATGATGGCCCCCAGTGCAGCCCGCACGGCTGAGAACCAAGCCCTCGCCGATAAAAATGAACTGGGGGTGACGGTGGAAGCGAGCTTTAGTGTGGGGGAGTATGACATTCAAATTCTCAGCGCTACGGAGTCTGATGGCCTAGAAACCTGGCTGAATCGCAACGGCTACCGCATCCCTAAGGGAGCCAGTGAACTGCTGCGGCCCTATATTCGCCAGAATATGAAGTTTTTTGTGGCCAAGGTCAATTTGGAGCAGTTCGATCGCAGTGAGTTCCAAAAACTTCGCCCTTTGCAGATTGCCTACGAATCCCCTCGCTTTATGCTGCCGATTCGCCTGGGGATGATGAATGCCCAGGGAGAGCAGGATTTAATCGTCTATTTGCTCTCTCCCAATGGCCGGATTGAACTGACCAACTATCGCACGGTCAATGTGCCCTCGGATGTTGAGCTTCCCACCTTTGTCAAAGAGGAATTTGGCGATTTTTACCGCGATATGTTTGAAACTGCCCACGATCGGGAGTCGCGCCGGGTGGCCTTTCTGGAATATGCCTGGAACATGGCCAACTGCGACCCCTGCTCTGCGGATCCCCTCAGCACCGAGGAACTGAAGGAAGCCGGGGTTTTTTGGCTCGATTACCCGACGGTAGGGCCAAATTCTGGCCGTGGCCCCGGTTTTGCCCCTCTGCCTGGGGGTAATCCCAACGTTTTCATCACCCGTCTCCATATCCGCTACAGCCGCAATACTTTCCCCGAAGATTTGGTGTTCCAGGAAACCGGCAATACCCAGCAGTTCCAAGGCCGTTATGTTTTGCGCCATGCGGCTCAGGGTGATCTCAGTTGTGAGGCGGGGCGAGAATATCAGCGCGGCTTAGTGCGGCGCTATGAACAGGAAGCGCAGACCTTAGCAAACCTAACGGGCTGGGATTTAGGGGAAATTCGGGATAAGCAGCCCGATGTTGAGATTCAGGGGCCGAAGCCGGAGTCTTTGCCTTGGTGGCGCAATTTTTGGGGTAGTTTTCGTAGCAGTTTGTCCCAGGGGTGGGGCTAAAGCTAGTCGTGGGGCTAAAGCTAGTCGTGGGGCTAAAGCCAGTGGTTAGGCTAAAGCCAGTGGTTAGGCTAAAGGGAGTCGGGCCGCAGCAACTGGGCCAACTCATGGCCCTGGAAGGTGGCAGTGGGGTTTTGGGGGCGACGGGTCCAGGTTGCTGGGCCATCAAGTTGATCTTGCAAAAACACATAGTCACAGTTGACTGGGTGCAAAATTGTCCGCCGATCGGCCTTAATCTGGGCTAGACAAGCCCCGGTGAGGGCTGAACCTGTAAAATCGGCCCCTTCCGCCCGTACTCTGCTTAAGTTGGCCTGCCGCAGTAGCGCCCCCTCTAGGGTTGCCCCCCGCAAATCCGCCCCTGCTAGGTTGGCGGTTTCTAGGTTCACCCCCGCCAGGTTCATGCCCCGCAGGTCAATCCCTTGCAGATCCCGCTGGGAGCCGTTCCCCCCCACCACTAGCTCTAAAATGCGACGATCGGCCTGTGCCCCTGGCCCCCCCAAGGCCCGCCCCAAGCCCTCGGTCCCCCGCCAGTAAACCCGGTACAGCTTGGCCCCCTGGAACTGGGTTCCATCCACCACAGCCCGCAGAAAATTGCCATAGCTCAAGTCGGCTCCCCGAAAGGATGTTCCGCCCCAACTGCGCAACAGCAACCCGCTTTGGCGCACCGGAGCCAGCCCCGATCGCGACAGGTTGCGGGCAATGCTCAGGCTGACCCAAATCAGGAGCAGAGTGTTGATGAGCAGGAGGGGGAAGGGCAGCGAGGGCGAGATCAGGAGGGCGCTGCTGTGGGCTGTGGGGGTAACCAGGAGAGACCGCAACAGCCCCGCGAGACCGGATCCAAGGATGAGGGCCACGAGGACGATCGTGGGGTGACTGGCTAGGGTGAGTGCGCCGATGGCCGTGCCGAGGATCACGTTAACGGCGATGCCTAGCCCGACCTCGATCCAGCGATCGATCGGCACCATCAGGCTGAGCAATTCCGTAGCTCCGGTCTGGGAAACCGGGGTGGCAAGTTGGAGGGAAAGGAGCGGCAGATCCCAAGCCAGGGTGAGCAGGCTGGCGAGGGGCAGGGCAGACCAGGGGTTAAACTGGGGCGATCGGGCGAGGAAAAATACCAGCACTAGGGCCGCGATCGCCCCCAGGATCAACAGACTGGGATCCGCCGCAACGGTTGGCCAAACCCAGCCCAACACCAAGCTCACGGCTCCGCTCCCCACCCCGCTCAACAGCAGAATTTGCCCCGTGGCCCAACTCCAGCCCCATTCCAGCAGCAACCCCAGGCCCGCAAGCTGAAGCAGACCCAACAGCACCAAGGCCAGGGTCAGCAGGGGCGATCGATCGAGGGGGGCAGCGCTGCTGAGGAAGGCAACCAAAGCGGACTGGCTAAAGAGCAGGGTAAGACTGGTGAGAATCAGGGCGAGACCGGCGCTGAGGAGCAGTTGGGGAAAGGAGGGCAGGGGCTGACCCACCTGACTGTGGGAAAAGTTGGCCGATCGTAGGCTGCTCTGGCTAAAGTTGGCCCCTTGGAGTTGGCAGTGGGAAAAGTTGGCCCGATCGAGGCAGGTGCGGTGACCTTGGGGGGCGGGGGGGCTGCTAAAGTTGGCTCCCTTGAGATTGGCCCGACTGAAATCTGCCCCTGCTAGGTTTGCGCCCCGAAAATCTGCCTCGGCTAGGTTTTGGCCCTGAAAATTAGCTCCGGCCAAGTTACGGCCCCGAAAATCTTGTGCCATAGGCTGGTGCCCTAGTTTATGGGCTGGTGCCCTAGTTTACCGAGATGTCTCTAGGGGCTGTCATCATTTAGATTTAGTCCTAGAATGCCCTGAGTGTCAGGATTACAGCCCCTAGCCGATCAAACTGGGGCGGGCGTGTCACTCTGATACCCCAAGGTTTCTACGGTTAATTGATGACACGCCCTAGGTCTAGGCCATGTTGCCCTGGGTTGGGAAACCCAGCCCCCACCTAGGTTTGCAGACAGTCTAGGTTGAAGGCGGGTTGACTGGGTGCATCTCACCTTGAGCCTTACGAACGCTCCTAACCCCGGTTTAGGGCGTTGCTTCTTGGGTTGCGCCGTTGCGGGCCGCGATCGCCTGGGTAATCCAGGTGGTGATGATGTGGGAGAGGAGGCCAAAGGGACCGGCAAAGAGACAGAGGGCGATCGAGTGGCGGGTGAAAATCCCCGTGCGCTGTCCTTCCCAGTAAATCCAACGCCCCACAAAGAGATCCATCACCAAAAAATGGGTCCAGCCCGTTGCGGCAGCGGTCGGTTCACTAAAGAACCCGGCGATCGCCGCTAAATCTGGGTTGGCCAAGGCTTGGGCTGTCTCTGCATTGAGGCTCCCGGTCAAAAAGTAGAGATACAACAACGCCAGGGCCACAAAGGGGAGGTAAGACTGCAAAATGCGGCGGCTCCAAGCCCAATTAGGCACGGCAAGCATTAACAACCAAAAGGGCAGGACAAAAAGATTGGATAAATCAAAAAGCTGGTGGGTCTCCATGGCGGTACCTGAGTGTGATGCCTGATGGCGATACTTGGGCCTAAAACATATCTTCCAAATCCAGAGCGCTGAAGCCCTGCTCTTCAATTTGGGTCAAGATGCTGCCCAACTGCTTCCAAACCAGTTGTGCGGTAAAAATGGTGAGAGCAATGGCGATAATATAGGCAACCTTGGCACTAACGCCGAAGATTTGGACCCCAGACCCTAAAAATACGCAAATCCCGCCCATAATACCAAGGTAGGGCACTTGTAGCGGTAAACCCAGGGTGGCTTGGGCAAGGCCCGGTGCATCTTCGTTGCCGGACCAACTGCGGACGGTGGCTTTGAGGGTGGCGGAAAAGGCTAAACCGGAGAGCAGACCAGCCAGGAGGCCAGCCGCGAGGAGGAAATAGGGGGGGGTGGGATACAGGTAATACAAGGCAGGATCCTCCAATGCAGGGCAATAACGACGCAGGGTAATCACTACACAGGGTAATAACTACGTTACATTCCTTCACAATTAAAACATCTTTGCGAGTCAAACCGTGCGAGTCAAACCGTGCGAGTCAAGCCGTGCGAGTCAAACCGCATCAATAAATCTGTTTGCGAGGGGTGCAACGGGGTGCATCCTAGGGCGTGTCATCAATTAACCGTAGAAACCTTGGGGTATCAGCGTTACACGCCCGCCCCAGTTGGATCGGCTAGGGGCTGTAATCCTGACACTCAGGGCATTCTAGGACTAAATGAGGACAGCCCCTAGGGGCGAAGCATTGGCGGCAAAATTTGGGGGGATCACCCAGAGAATACCGGGTGCATTTCACTTTGGAACCCTCGGCCTAGGGTAGGGGTCGCGCCCCCGTGCCGACCCTCTTAGCGGCCCAAAACCGGGGCAACCACGGGGGGATTGCCCCTACCGACTGGGTGAATCTGC
>JAYKJG010000346.1:0-12607 GCA_035286285.1 Prochlorothrix sp. | reverse complement strand
GAAAGCTCTATGGGCGGGGGTTGGTGCCTCCCCAGGATCACCGGCAAATCGATCGGCGTTTGAATGCTGCAATTGTGGCAGGGATGGCCTTGGAGGCGATCGATCGACCCAGCTTGTCGGAGTGGCTCAATTTGCTAGCCTTAGCCTCTTTGTCTATTTCAGAGGACCAAAAGGTATGGAATATAGACTCGGTATATTTAAATTCTCAACAGCGGTTAAGTTACAATAACTTGCTGAGATTGCTGAAGTTGAAAAAATGGAAAGAAGCAGATGAAGAGACCGCAAACCTTCTCTGTAAGGCTGTAGGACGCAGTGAGGAAGGCTGGCTTAGTATTGACGATATCAAACGTCTAAAGCCATCAGATCTAAGCACTATCAACTGTCTGTGGATTGAGGCTAGCCAAGGTCGATATGGTTTCAGTATCCAAAAGCAAATTTGGCAAAATTGCGGCTCCCCTACTCAGCCTGATCAAAATTGGCAGAAATTTTGCAATCTTATTGGCTGGCGGAGAGATGGGAAAAACCTAAAATACCATGACCTTCAATTCAAGGATGATGCTCTTACTGGTCATCTGCCAGGATTTGGTGTTGGTACTGGCTTGGGACAGGGTTGGGTTTTAACCTGGGATCTGTGGGTTGGGCTAACAACACTATTTCACAAGCTGCCATAGTTTCTCGGATCTCGACCCCAGCAGGTGAGTCCCAATCGTGAAAACTTGTAGGGGCGGGTTTACCCCAAAAAATTACGATATCCACCCAAAACCTCCCCAAACCCGCCCTCTTTTATTCATTCCGACTTGGTGCCACAACACCCCAGGGCAGGTTTGTCTAAATTGTCTGTGGGTATCCGAAATTGTCTCGAAAACCTGCCCCTACACTGGAACAAAACCCCAAAAACCCGCCCTCTTTTATTCAAAAAACGCGCCGCGTATCCCAAAACCCCAAAAACCCGCCCTCTTTTATTCAAAAACCGCGCCGCGTATCCCAAAACCCCAGGGCAGGTTTGTCTAAATTGTCTGTGGGTATCCGAAATTGTCTCGAAAACCTGCCCCTACACCGGAACAAAACCCCAAAAACCCGCCCTCTTTTATTCCTGGCGATCGCCCAACGTGTCGCCGCAAATGCTTCGCCTCTACCCCGTAGGGGCGCGGTTTTCGCGCCCAAGGCAGAATTTTCGCAACCAACCGTTAATCCCCGCAGAGGGTCAGAAGACCCGACCCCTACGCCAAAATCGACCTAGCCCGTAGGGGCGCGGTTTTCGCGCCCAAGGCAGAATTTTCGCCCAAAAGCATACCCCCCCCAAAGAGTAATTGCATCGGGTGCCAGGGCGCTTAAGCTGGGAAGTTCAACAGCGGTGGCGATATATGCTCCTTCCCCAGCAGACCCAGTGACCTGGTATCGGTAGTAATTCCAGATCTGTAACCGAGGTGTCATGATGGTTTAGGGCAGCGCGTGAATTGCTTGACCCACTCTACTCCGGCGATCGCTCACCACTGCCCATGCACTTGTTACCTACGGTCCTTTGCATCCCTATGACCTATCCCCAATCTGCCCCAGGGACAATCCTGCTGGGTGTCCAGATTCCCGGTTTCTGTTCCTTCCCCTGCTAAATTCTAGCTTTTCCCCATAAGAAACCGGGAATCTCTAGAAATCTCCCCTAGGGGCGCGGTTTTCGCGCCCATTTTTTGCGCCTAGGGCAGACTTAGCACCGGGGCTAAAAACCCTGGTTCAATTCCAGCAAACTGGTAGGAACCGCCGCCCGATCGTCCAAAGGCAAATAATTGCGGCCATGCTCCCCAGTGTAGATTTGGGTGGGGCGGAAAATGCGATTTGCGGCCAGTTGCTCCTTCCAGTGGGCCAGCCATCCGGCAACACGGGCGATCGCAAAAACCGGCGTAAACAAATCATTGGGAATCCCCAACTTGCGGTAGACCAAACCAGAGTAGAAATCAACATTGGGATAAATACCCTTGTGGCCCAGGCGTTCCGAAACCTCCCGCTCTAGCTCCAGGGCAATGCCGTAATAGAGATCGCTCCCGAACTTCTCAAACAATTGCTCCGCCAGCGCCTGCAAAATCGTAGCGCGGGGATCTTTCACCTTATACACCCGGTGACCAAAGCCCATAATGCGGGACTTTTTGGCAATGCACTCCTCCACAAACTCAGGAACCCGATCGACCGTGCCGATCGCCTCCAGCATATCCAGAACCTCCTCATTGGCCCCGCCATGGAGCGGTCCCGCCAACGTCCCCACCGCCGACGCAATCACCGCATAGGGATCAGTCAACGTAGAAGCCGTCACCATCGCCGAGAACGTCGAGGCATTAATGGTGTGTTCCGCATGGAGGATCAAGCAAACATCAAAAATCCGGGCAGCGAGGGGATCCGGCTCCTGCTCATTGAGCATATAGAGGAAGTTGGCCGCATAGTTGAGGTCATCGCGGGGCTGAATCGGATCATTCCCCTTGCGCATCATCTGGAAAGCCGCCACCATCGTCGGAATCTTGGCCAGCAGACGCACCACAGCGCGGCGAATATAGGCGGGATCGTCCAAAGCACGGCGGGCATAGAACAGCCCCAGGGCAGCGGCACAGGCTTGGAGCGAGTCCATGGGGTGGCCGCTTTCCGGGAAGCACTTCATCATGTCCCGAATGTGGTACTTCAGGCGGCGGTGCTGATAGATTTCGGCTTCAAAGTCGTGGAGTTCTTCATGGTTGGGCAGCTCTCCCCAAATGAGTAGGTAGGCGGTTTCCAGGAAATTACTGTGCTCGGCAAGATCCTCAATGGCGATACCCCGATACTCCAATAAACCCTTTTTGCCGTCCACATAACTCACGCTAGAGAGGGTGGCTGGAACGCCCTCTAGTCCCGGCTTGTATTCGTCGATCGACATAGCCACTTATGCCCATGAACTAAGATTTTGCATGTCTCACTGTATCACCTTCAGTCTCTTCTCCCCCGTCCCCCCGGCCTGAGATGTCAACAGACCGAGACGCGCCAAGGGCTGCGGGTGGGGGCGGAAACTGGCCGCTGCGGACTTCTTGGCAAAAGTCTTGGAGGGCAGTGGTCGCAAGGCTACGAAGGTCGGTGTAGGCTTTGGCAAAGGGCGGAATCGACTCCCCCAAGCCCAGGACATCGGCGGTGACCAGAATTTGACCGTCACAGTAGGGACCGGCTCCAATGCCGATCGTCGGAATCTTCAAATCTTGGCTAATGGTTTGGGCCAGGTCAGCGGGGATATGCTCCAGCACGATCGCAAAGACCCCAGCCTCTTGCAGGGCCAGGGCTTCCTGGTGAATTTGTTTTTGGTGATCGATCGATCGGCCCTGTTGGCGCAGCCCTTGAATATGGAACGACTGCGGCGTTAGCCCCACATGGCCCAGCACCGGAATCCCCGCCTGGACCAAAACCTTGACCGTTTGCACCAAATCCGGATAGCCCCCTTCCACCTTCACGGCCTGGGCCTCCGCCTCCTGAAGACAGCGCCCCGCCGACTGAAGCGCCTGCTGGGGGCTAACTTGGTAACTCATAAAGGGCAAATCGCAGACCAAAAGCGCATTCTTGACCCCCCGCCGGACAGCCTTGGCATGGTGGAGGATGTCGTCTAGGCGCAGGGGAACGGTGGTTTCATAGCCCAGGGCGGTCATGGCGAGGGAATCCCCCACCAAAATCAGATCCACCCCCGCCTGATCCAGAACCCTGGCCCAGATATAGTCCCAAGCTGTTAAGGCAGTAATAAACCGGCCCTGTTGTTTAAACCGAATGAGATCGCGGGTGGAAACAGACATGATTCCGTAAAGAGTGACTGTAGAGAATGGTGGTCGTGGCGCAGGGCCATGCTGGAGTCATTGGAGGTTTGCCAAACCCCATAATATCTGTAAACCTCTGATACGCTGAGGGATTGTCCTCCTGCCGGGAATGGTGATCACCACGCTTGGCAGAATCACCGGAGGGGTTGCGCCCCCGTGGCTCCCCTCTTGGGGCCAAGAACCGGGGCGACCACAGTCAAGATTGCCCCGCCCCGATCGCCCATCCCACGATCGGACAGAGTTCCAACGTGAAGCACTCCCAAAAAATCCCTCTATTTTATTGCTCTAGCCAACGTATAGCGATTAAGGTGTGGAAGAGGTCATGCACTTTTTTGCCCTCACTCCCTTTCAGCCTCCATGCTTCTGGCTTCCCCTTCCCTAAACTCTCGCGCTAGGGTTGCTTTCAGGTGTTCACCAAAACCACTTTGCCTGAACCAGCTTCGCCAAAGACCTCCCTAACAAGCGGTTACCAGGAGGATCTCAACCCCAGACCTCGTTAAGATTGCTAGCTAGCATCTCACGGTTGCCATGACCCCACGAGACCCCGCTGTCTCCCCTTGCCCGTCCAGGAGCAAGGACCAACAGTCAGAGTCAACCAGGGGAAGCCAACTCATGAGATAGACCCCATGGCATCCATCCTTTTGTAAAATTCCATAGAAGCGATCCTGCCGGGGTTAGCCCAGTTCTGCCGGGGTCAGTCCAGAAACACCACTGTGATCAAACCGCTAAACCTCAGGCTAAACCAAGTTTTCTTAGATCTTTCACCCTAAATTCAGAGGTTTGCCACCTCATCCTAAAGCTCACGACAACCTCTGTGCAGCAACCTCTGTGCAGCTTAGTCGCACCCGCTCCGGGTCACACCAGTTGGTATGTTTATCAAGTCTGTGTTATTACGCAGAGTGGTCTGCTGTTCTTAAATCTTTTCATGCAAAGGCCATGGCCAGTAACTTTGAGGCTTCATCCCAATCCGCCCCTGCAAACCCTGCGATCGCGGAAATTCAGATGCCCCCCCTCTTCAGTGCAGCGGAGGCAGTAGCGGTTAAGCAACAGGTAGAAGCCACTTGTCAGCAAAGTCCTCGGCCTGACCAAATTGTGCTGGACTTTCGCGAGACAACCTTTATGGACAGCAGCGGCATTGGCTCCCTCGTGCGCTGCCATACCCTGGTGGAAAACCAAGGGCTGCAACTGTTGTTAACCCATGTTTCGCCCACGGTCATGATGGCCTTGTCCCTCACGGAGTTGGATCAGGTGCTCAACATTGTGCAGGAGGGAGACGAGCCAGCCGCGATCGGCGCAACAGAGACCGGCTCCAGCCCGCGATCGGCGGTGGTGATGACCCACCCCTCGGTCCACTCCAAAACCAAGCGCCTGATGGATATTGTTGGGGGTTGTTGTGGCTTAGCCCTCACGGCCTTTGTAATTTTCCCGCTGGTGGCGATCGCCATCAAGATCGAAGACGGCGGACCAATTTTCTTTAGCCAAGTGCGATGCTCCTGGCTGGGGCGACGGTTCCGCATGTGGAAGTTCCGATCGATGGTGATCAACGCCGAAGCCATTAAACACACCGTAGAAAATAAAGCCCAAGGCGCACTGTTCAAAAATCCCGAAGATCCCCGCATTACCAAGGTAGGGCGCTTTTTGCGGCGGACCAGCTTAGATGAATTTCCCCAGTTTTGGAATGTCGTGCGGGGGGAAATGAGCTTGGTCGGGACGCGCCCCCCCACCCCCGACGAACTAGAGCGCTACGAGATTCTTCAGTGGAGCCGCCTGGATATTAAGCCCGGAATTACCGGCGAGTGGCAGGTGAATGGCCGCTCCAATGTCACCGATTTTGAAGATGTCGTTAAGCTGGATATGCGCTACCAAGAAAACTGGAGCCTCTGGTACGACTGCTCCTTAATTTTCAAAACAGCACTGTTACTCTTTAACAAAAACTCCGGAGCCTATTAAGACTTCCGCAAAAGCTATCGTTACAAGCCACCCTATGACTGCTGTTCCTCAATCCGCCGGTTCCCTTGCCCCTAGTCCGGCCAAAATTACCCTGCTGGGCCTCCAAGCCGATGCCTTTCGCCATCCCCTCGATCGGGCCGCAACCCTAGCCCTCAAGCAGCTTCCCGGTTTTGATCTGGTGATTCGGAACCTGTTGGCTCCCACCGCTGAAGAGTATTTTTATCTAGATAATATTGCGTCGGGAATTTTGGTGGGCGATCGCCAACTGCCCCACCTCCACGCCCTCCTGCAAGAAGCAGCCAAAATTCTGGATCTAGACGCGCCCCAACTCTATATTCGCCAAAATCCCGTCCCCAATGCCTACACCTTCGCCATGCGCGGGAAACGGCCCTTTATGGTCATTCATACCTCCCTCCTGGACTTACTCACGCCAGCGGAAATTCAAGCGGTCATGGCCCATGAGTTGGGACACCTGAAATGTGACCATGGGGTGTATTTGACCTTGGCCAATCTGTTGATTTTGGCCGCCGAGCAAATTCCAGCTTGGGGGCTGAGTTTGGCTCAAAATCTTCAGGAGCAGCTCATGGAGTGGGTGCGCTGTGCTGAGTTCACCTGCGATCGGGCGGCCTTATTGGTCAGCCAAGACCCGCGTATTGTCGCGTCGGTGCTGATGAAGCTCACGGGCGGATCGCCCCAACTGGCGGCGCAGTTAAATCTGGATGCCTTCATTGCCCAGGCCAAAGCCTATGAAGCCAGTACCGCCACGGACTTAGGGCAACTGATGCGCCAGATGCAAACGGCTCCCCGCAGCCACCCCCTGCCAGTGTTGCGGGCTTGGGAGATCGATCGCTGGGGCAGCAGTCCGGAATATCACAAATTATTACAAAGCGCCAAAAGCGGTTATAATAGCAAAGCTAAGTCTACGGGCGGATGGCGAAATTGGTAGACGCACCGCACTCAAAATGCGGCGACTTCGGTCATGGGAGTTCGAGTCTCCCTCTGCCCATTCCTTACAACTCAAGACAGTGCCCCACCAAAACCGTTAGGGTGTGAACCAAGGGCTGGGTAGGCCAGCGGTTCCCCTCCTCCGGTTCAGGCTTATGGTTAGCGGGCAAAGACCGGGAATAGGGGCTAGTGGCCTCTGGTCCAAGGCAGGCTTGGGCTGGCCACTGCCCCCAGTCATAGTATTTGTGGCTGATGTCTTGCAGATGTTGCCTCAACTTGGCCTTGAAGCGATCGCTGCGGTTGGATTTTTGCTCCTGTTCAGTTTGAGAGTGCTCAGGCATTGTGGGTGCAGACTCCCTTAGCGTTGCAAAACGAGATCATGATTGGGGGTTCTTTCTGTATTACACTGTGCCTCGGTCTGACCCGTACACAATCCCCGGAATCCGCTAGATCTCCCAAAAAAAAGCGATGGAGATCACCTTTAGCCGGGATATGGGGGGGGTTAACCCCTCAGAGGGTCTTGGGCCTTAAAATACGCAGTAGCCTGAGACTGCTGAACCCCCTAAGACAGCCCTAACTATGACTGTTGCTGCGCCTCGCCTGAGCCTTTGCATGATTGTCAAAGACGAAGAAGCCCATCTGGAAGCCTGCTTGCAGAGTGTGATGGGCTGGGTAGATGAGGCGATCGTCGTCGATACCGGCTCCCAGGACGGGACCGTTGCCCTGGCCCAAACCCAGGGTGCCCAGGTTTACCATTACCCTTGGCCGGGGGACTTTGCGACGGCCCGCAACTGGGCGCTGGAGCGGGTCACGGGGGACTGGGTTTTGGTGCTGGATGCTGATGAAACCTTTGTGCCGGAGCAGGTCCAACCCCTGCGGCAGTTGCTCACCCAGGAAACCGCCCTCGTCATTACTCTTTTACGCCAGGAAGTGGGGGCCGCACAGTCCCCCTACTCCCGCCTCTCCCGTGTCTTTCGCCGCCATCCCCAGGTGCGTTTTGCGCGGCCCTACCATGCCTTGGTTGACGACAGTGTACTTGCCCTGCGGGCGCGAGAACCCCAGTGGCAGGTCTTGGCGTTGCCGGAGGTGGCCCTGATGCACTGGGGCTATGGGCCAGAGACGATCGCCGCCCGCCACAAGGCCGATCGTGCCCGCACCGCCCTGGAAACCTACCTAGCAACCCACCCCAACGACCCCTACACCTGCGCAAAATTGGGCGCTCTCTACGGGAGCCTAGGGGATTGGCCACGCGGTCAGGCTCTGCTGCACCAAGGCTTACAGCACCTGCAAGCCTCACAGCAACCTGCACAACCGCAGCAACCCGACCAAAACCCCAGCCCTATCACTCAGCCAAAGAGAGCCGCTGACCAGGACAGCCCCGAAATTTCCCCCGAAATCGCCCCCGAAGTCTCGCCCCAAATTCCCCCTGAAGTCTCCCCCGAAATCGCCTATGAACTGCACTATCACCTGGGCATTGCGGCCAACCACTTGGGCGACGCTGAAGCCGCCACGGCACACTACGAGGCCGCGCTCAACCAGGCGGTGGACGATCGGCTTAAACTGGGGGCTTGCAATAACCTGGGAAGTCTATTGCTCAATCAAGGGCAAGCCGAACTAGCCCAACTGGTCTTTGAGCAGTCCCTCGACTGGGATCCCCAGTTTGCCCTGGGGTACTACAACTTAGGCTTGGCCAAAAAGGCCCAAGGGGATCTCCCAGGGGCGATCGCCGCCTATCAAGCCGCCCTGCGATACAACCCCAACCATGCCGCCAGCCATCAAAACTTGGGGGTGGTGTTCCTCAAGCGGGGGCAGGTGCGGGAGAGTATCGCCCTGTTGCAGCGGGCGATCGAGCTACATCACCATCAGGGCAACCCGATCGCAGCCCAACGCCTCCAACAGACCCTTCAGGAGTTGGGGCTAGAAACCTAATGGCTAGAAGCTTAATTAGGCTCCGTACCGTTTTCGGGATCTGCCTCCACGGTGCCATCCAAAGCAGTTGGAGCAGCCTCCGCCAACGATTCAGCCACAGACCCAGGCGGGAACTCCGTAGATACCATCCCAGGGGCAACGGGACTCCCCACAACCGTGTAGGCGGTTTCCGAGGCTAGCCCAGACGGCTCAGACGGACTAGGCGGGACCGGCGCGATCGGCTTGGGATCGGTCCAGTCCTCTGGGGCAGGAGGCTGGCGATCGGACTGCTGGTGCTTACGCCGAGATTTGCGGGTCTCCAGCATGGAGGACTCCATGGAGCCATCCAAGGCTCCGGCGATCGCCTGGGCATTTTTAAAGCGGGCTGAAACCCCCGGCTCTAGGGCATTTGTATTGATACCCGCACGGCGATCGCTACCATCGGCATCCCCATACACCTCCGTTAGGGCATCCCGCATTTCCTGCACCCAGCCCGCATTTTCCGCTTGAATCACATTCTCAACATTCTCAACCAGCAGTTCGATCGTCTTGGCCTCCGCCTTCGCCTCCGGCGGCAGTGCCCGCCACCAGGTGCGGATATTGTAGAGATCAGACGCAGCTTGGTTACAGGAAATCAGCGTCGATTCAACCCGGTTAAACTCCAAAAAACTCGTAAACGCTGCGGCCATAGAACTCGTCACCGCAACCCAAATTTCCTGCTGGATCGAGGCCATAAAAATTCCCACCCCCCCCATGGCATACACCGACCATTGAAAGGTGCTCAGTTGGCGGCTCAACTTAAAGGCTTTTTTGCGGTAGTAGTTAAACTGATCCTCCAGTCTCCAGGCTAGATAGTCCTCAGGCCCCATATCACTAAAGCCATCATCCCCCTCCGGCGAGTACGGCGGTAACGATCCCTGGTACGGCTCAATTCCCGTCTGGTTCACCTGGGTTTCCATCACCCGCTGGCCTAACACCTTAATGCGCTTGGCAAGCTGGATATCGCGGGATTCTTCCGTGGAAAACTGCGTCGGGGCATAGTCCCTCACCTGCATCCGGTACAGGTAAATCTCCTTTTTCAGGGTTTCAGCCGTACTCCGGAAAATAATCCAAGCCAGCCCCATATTGGACTTGACATCCCCGGCGTACAGCACCGTTGTCACAATGGGGATCAAAATAATCCCCACCTCAAACATATCAATAATGCGCCAAGTTTCCAGTTGGCTAAAATCCCAGGAAATACCGGGGAAGGGATTGCACTTCACCTGGCGCACAATGGCCATCAGGGTAGAGTGCAGCACCGCCATCGTTGTGACCGCAACCCCCATCACCGTGAGCCATCGCCGCCGACTCGTGAAGCGTTTTTGGGCAAGACTTGCGTTTTTGTCATATTCCCCAAACCGCTTCCAGGCATCTTCCAGGGTTGGGCTAAAGGGGGGAGTCTCAGAATGAACTGGCACAGGCTGGCTCATGGGTTCCGGTCCAGGGAGAGGGATAGACGATTGGGTCTGAAAACAGGTGAACTGTAGAGCAGGACAGGCGTAGTCTGCATCGCAACGGATCAGCAGCGCCCTGTGGTCAGCAGCCTATCATGAACCCTGGCCGTGTGGACAGAGGTCGCACAGCACAACAGGCCACGTCTTTCCCCACAGAGGAGACTCAATAGCAGACCAAATCCAAGGTACTAGAGACCGGTCTACTCTGCCGGGTTGACTGACAAAAAATTCTACTTCGGGCGCGAAAACCGCGCCCCTACAAGAGTTCCAGGACGGTAGGGGTCAGGAAACCTGACCCGCCCTTTGTGCCTCGGTTTGACCCACTTTTGTCAGTCAATCAGCTACTCCGCCATGTCCTCCCCGTCCTCCAGTTCCTCTTCTTCCAGATCTTCCGCCGTAGCATGGACGACGGAGTTGGCCGAAACCACAGCCCCCATTTCTAGCTTCTGGCGCACAAGCTGCTCAACCTGGGCCGCAAATTCGGGGTGATCCTGCATGTACTTGATGGTGTTGTCCCGCCCTTGGCCGACATTTTCGCCATCGTAGCTGTACCAAGCGCCTTTCCGGAGGACTACGCCTGTTTCTTCGGCTAGATCCAGTGTACAGCCCAGGGTTGAGATGCCGTGGCCAAAAACAATATCAAACTCGGCAATGCGGAAGGGCGGGGCCACTTTGTTTTTAGCGACTTTGACCTTGGCGCGAATGCCGTACTCTTGGGTGCCTTTTTTCAGGGTCTGGATGCGGCGAATATCCAGGCGGACGGAGGCGTAAAATTTGAGGGCGTTGCCGCCGGAGGTGACTTCGGGGCTGCCGTAGGTCACGCCGATTTTTTGGCGCAACTGGTTGAGGAAAATCACGGTACAGCCGGATTTGCCGATATTGCCGGTAATTTTCCGCATGGCTTGGCTCATCAGGCGGGCCTGTCCCCCCACTTGCACATCGCCCATTTCCCCTTCAATTTCGGCACGGGGCACCAGGGCGGCTACGGAGTCTACCACGACGATATCGACGGCTGCCGATCGCACCAGTTGGTCCACCACTTCTAGGGCCATTTCCCCTGTATCGGGCTGGGCGACAAGCAGGTTTTCAATATCCACCCCCAAGGCAGCGGAATAGGTCGGATCGAGGGCGTGCTCTGCGTCCACAAAGGCGGCGATACCCCCCCGGCGCTGGGTCTCGGCGATCGCATGGAGCGCGAGGGTTGTTTTGCCGGAGCTTTCTGGCCCGTAGATTTCAATCACCCGCCCTTGGGGCAAACCTCCACCCAAGGCAAGGTCAAGGGTTAAGGCTCCGGTGGGAATGGTTTCCACCCGCATTCGGGTTGCATCCCCCAGGCGCATAATGGAGCCTTTGCCAAAGTTTTTCTCGATATTGGCTAGAACGGCTTTGAGGGCTTTTTCGCGTCCGTCGGTTGCTGCTGCCATGGGTGTTCAAACTCTCCAGTGATAGGGCGGATCGATCGCGGGCTTGGCGCAAGGGAAGCGCGGGAGTGAATCCGGACTCAGGATAACCTAAGCTGAACGCGATCGGGAGGCGGGGAACTAGGGCTGGGAAGTTCCGCTATGGGTCAATACAAATATACTAAAAAAGCCTCGATCGGTCACCGGGAAAAAGTCGGGTTTTGCTGGGTTTTGACGACGGACTATCCAAGGCAGGGGGCGCTGGAGCGCCGATCTAGGATTCCCACGCAGGAACGTGGGAACCAGAGAAAACCGGATCAATCTTGAAATTACTGGACCGTGACGGTAATCGGCTCCGAGATCAGGGCTTCATCGTAGGGAATATGCAGATAGTTACCGAAAACTAACTGGAGTTGGTGTTTGCCAGGGCTGAGGCTCAGGGTCGTTTCGGTTTGGCCACCGCCGAAGTGGAGAATGCGATCGGTGCTGGGCAGGGGTGCATTCAGGTTCGGTAGATCAAAGGTATCCACCAACAAATGATGGTGCCCGGTATTATCCACATCAACCCCCGCCGGAGCGACCCCCAGGCCCGTCAGGCCAAACTTGACGGAAAAGGTTGTGGGTACCGTCTCGCCATTACTGGGGGTGATGAGGTAAACCTGGGCATGGTCAGGACTGTGGGAGGCGAAGGCAGGGCTGGCTAGGAGTCCCCACAGGCCCAGTAAAAGCGTAACAAGGCTGAAAAAGCGTTTCATAGGGTTAAACTGCGTCTTGATCGAACTGCAAGAGGAGATATCGTGATCCGCTTTGGGAGGCAAAGACCCCTCACCCCCAGCCCCTCTCCCAAGGGAAGAGAGGGGAGCAAGAGTCCTCAGATTTGAGGTCGAACCGCTAGATTGGAAAGCCGATGGCACAGCGGCAATCCCAGGGGAACAGGGGTCATCGGCACTCAGCGGGAGTTTCCCAACATCCTCTTATACCAAATCCGTTGAGCCTGAAACAGAATAAACGGGTAGGGGTCGTGCCCCTGTGCCGACCCTCTGACCGCCAAATACAGGGGCAACCACGGGGGGATTGCCCCTACCAAAACGAATCGAGA
>JAYKJG010000345.1:0-7766 GCA_035286285.1 Prochlorothrix sp. | reverse complement strand
ATGTTATGGTTGTGTGCATAGGCAATGCGAGTTCCTGGGTGTGCAGGGATTAGAGATAAAATTTTCCACTTACTGAAAGGAGCGATTTCTTGTGATTCTAGCATTGTGAAATTTCAGATCCTTAAGTGACAGAGAATTAGGGTACACTGAAAGTAATGACTCAGGCAAGAGACGCGCTGAAGATATCAGTGCATAGAACTGAGTGTAGCCATTTTTCAGATACTTCAATCTTTTCCTAGAAACTAGGGCTTACTAGGACTCCTACATTTTAGCATTATAGAACAACTTTGGATCAGGTTTTCGCCAGCCTAGGAGCATAGATGAAAGCAAAGACCTTTTGGGCAGGCGAGTCATGTGTTGCCAAACCGGATTGGGGGTTATTGAGGTAGTGGTTTGAGGTTGGTTGTGGGATTGCCAGGGTTGCAGGTCGATCGCAGCAATATATCCCAATTGGTAAGCAGCATAACGCCGATAGCGGGCAATTTCTGCGGCCATATTGGGAATCGGCGGCTGAACTGGAGCCGATTCAATGTCCTCAATCAATTCCCGCTCTTCCTCGTCTAAATACTCAATCTCATAGATTTGCTTCATAGATTTGCTTGTATTTGCGGCGATGAGACAGCCATAAGCCTAGTCTAGGGAAAGTTCCCACGCTCCCGAAGTTGCAAAAAGCGTGGGAAGAGGTTCTTTAAAGCCCTAGACTAACAAGACTTTTCAGATTGCCCAATCTCACAGATCGGCACCTCTAGAATTGACTCTAGAAGTACAGTGATAACCGTAACTTGCATCAGCAAACTATTGAGACTGTACAAGTTAGCGCGATCGTTCTTGTAGTCTAGATTGATCTGGCTGAGAATGTCAAGGATTTTAGTTGTCCACTGAAGATCATGCGGAGCCAGAGTCAGTTGGTTAACATGAGCCGTACCCATCAAAACCAGCTTGTGTTGACGTAAATCATGTCCAGCATAACTTTTGTACTTAGCAATTTCCTGTGCTAAATTCGGAACAGAATGGAGTTCTTCCGTTTCTAGCGCCTCCTCAAGAAGTCGCTCATCCTCATCTAGAAACTTCATAACATCACCTCAGATATTTTTTAGTCATCTTGCGGCTAGGGTAGATAGTGATCAGTTTCACTCGATCGCCATCCTTTTGACAGGGAACAACATAAACATAGTCTTGGTTTGGTTGTTCAACTCTAACAATCAGCCAGTCTTGACCAGGATACTTGTCTTGGTTGGGGTTGGCGATTACGTCTAGGATTTGATCATCATGGATCGCCTCTACAATTTGCTCAAAACTAATATCACGTTCCGCTTGGAGAAGCTCATTCTTTTCAGGATCCCAGTAATACTGTGTTGCCATGATTGAAGGCTTGAGGCATTTGGCATCCTAACTCAGCACATTAACTTGCAGTTGTTTGATGTAACTTAAGTGATCTTTTGCTAAGACCATCACTAACAGTTCGGAGAGTCACTACAGGCTCCTATAGAGATGTACAAGACACCTCCATAGGAAAAGTATAACAACATTGAGGAAGAAGTGTTAGGTTACGCCGAAAACGACAACCAAGCCGAGAACCGCACCGAAAACAATCAGCGCATAGAACTGGGCGCGGCCATTTTCCAGGTACTTCAACCCTTCCCCAGAAACCAGCGTCACCAAACCGGTGAGGTTCACCAAACCATCCACCACCTTCAAGTCCACCTCCAGCACCTGACGGGCCAGACGGCGGCTGCCCTGGACAAACAGCACCTCATTGATGTCATCCAGATACCACTTATTCTTAGAAAAGAGGTACAGCGGTTGGAAAGTGCGGGCGATCGCCCCCGGATCAATCTTCTTCATCAAATACATCAGCGAAGCCAGCGTAATCCCCAGCAGCGCAATCCCCACCGAGCTACCCGCCATCAGTGTGAACTCATGGAGGTCAAACTCTGCGGCGGCCTCTGCGGCATCAAACACCTCACCGGGAGCCGAAATAAACGCCTCAAAATAGTTATTAAAGGGCGTACCGACCAGACCGATCGCCACCGACGGAATCGCCAACAGCGCCAAGGGCAACGTCATCGTCCAAGGCGACTCATGGGGCGTATCGCTGAGGTGATGGCCGTGACCGTGATCAGAATCGTGACCGTGATCATGGCCGTGCTCATGGTCGTGATCGTGGCCGTGTCCCCCTAACTCATCCTTGTGCATCGCACCGGGACCAAAGGCAGGAGCCAGCCCCCAATCCACCAGAACCGCTTGCTTAGCCTCCGCATCCTTGCCCCGGAAGCCCCCCTCAAAGGTGCTGAAATACATCCGGAACATATAGAACGCCGTAATCCCCGCCGTTAGCCAGCCCACAACCCACAGAGCCGGATTGGCTGCATAGGCCGCGCCGAGGATTTCATCCTTAGACCAGAACCCCGCAAAGGGCGGAATCCCACAGATCGCCAGGGTGCCAATCAGGAAGGTTGTAGCCGTAACGGGCATATATTTACGGAGATTGCCCATCATGCGCATATCCTGGGCCAAAATCGGGTCGTGACCGACAACGGCTTCCATACCATGGATCACCGAACCCGATCCCAAAAACAGCATCGCCTTAAAATAGGCGTGGGTCATCAGGTGGAACAGGCCCGCGCTGTAGGCACCTACCCCCATGGCCATAATCATGTAGCCCAACTGGGAAATGGTGGAGTAGGCCAGCCCTTTTTTAATGTCGTTTTGGGTAATGGCGATGCTGGCCCCCATAAAGGCAGTGAAGGCACCGACCCAGGCGATCGTGTCCATCACCGCCGGGAGGTGTTCAAACACCGGGAACATCCGCGCCACCAAAAAGACCCCAGCAGCCACCATGGTTGCAGCATGGATCAGGGCCGAAATGGGGGTTGGGCCTTCCATGGCATCGGGGAGCCAAACATGGAGGGGAAACTGAGCCGACTTGGCCACGGGACCGAGGAAGACCAACACCCCAAAGAGGGTGGCAAGGCCAACGCCAATGACCCCAGACTCAACGAGGGTTTGCAACCGCTCCCCCATCACCTCAAACTCAAAGCTGCCCGTCGCCCAATAGAGGCCCAGCATCCCCAGCAGCAGGCCAAAGTCGCCGACCCGGTTGGTGACAAAGGCTTTTTGGCAGGCATCGGCTGCGGCCTTGCGATCGAACCAGAAGCCCACCAACAGGTAGGAGCACATGCCCACCAGTTCCCAAAAAATATAAATTTGCACCAGGTTCGGACTCATGACGAGGCCCAACATGGAGGAACTAAACAGGCTCAAATAAGCGTAAAACCTCACATAGCCAGGATCGTGGCTCATATAGCCATCGGTGTAGATCATCACCAACAGCGCCACCGTCGTCACCACCACCAGCATTAGCGTTGTGAGGTGATCGATCGTGTAGCCCATGGTCAGGTGAAAATCTCCCGCCGAAGCCCATTCGATCGTGCGCACATAGGGTTCATGGCCCTGGAACTGGCTCCAGAACAGCGCAAACGACAAAGCAACAGCCACCCCCAACAGGTGCAAAATCAGCAGAGCATTGGTCTGGCGCAGGCGGTTGACTTCGGTATTAAAGGAAATCAGGCCAAAACCAATCCCCGCCGCCCCTAACAGAGGCAATACGGGAATTAACCAGGCGTATTCATAGAGAATTTCTTCCATCACAGAACCTGTCAACGTAAGACAAGGAGATATAGACCGGGGATCAGGCTAGGGACGGATCCACTGGAGGGTCACGATCGCAGCCGCAGAACAGCCTCAACCGGGGGACTCCCTACAGGGGGATCCCAGACCCGCTCCAGCCAAACCCCTAATATTTTACATACGCCCTCCCTGGCGTAGGTCTTCAAATCCTAAGGCTTTTCCCCAAATCCCCCCGCGTCAGTGTCGAATTGTAAACAGACTCTGATACTCTGAAAGATGGCACTTCCTTAAGTCTTACTTAAGTATCAGGAAGCCCCTGAGTTGGCGGGTCACGAGACGGCTGTGCCGCTCCACTCCCGGAACGGTCTTAAATTTATATTTGAACAAATCACAGGATAGGCTCAAGCATGGTCACCACCACGAAAAAAAATGTAGGGTACATCCGGCAGATTATTGGTCCGGTTGTAGACGTTGAGTTCCCCGAAGGTGAACTCCCCCAGATCTATAGCGCCCTGAAAATCGAAGGCACCAACGCCGTTGGCGAAGCAGTTTCTGTGACCTGCGAAGTGCAACAACTCCTCGGCGACAAGCAGGTGCGCGGGGTCTCCATGAGCACCACCGACGGTCTAGTTCGGGGCATGGAAGTGATCGATACCGGTGCGCCGATTCAGGTGCCCGTCGGTGCTGCTACCCTGGGCCGCATTTTTAACGTGCTGGGCGAACCCGTAGACGAAATGGGTCCCGTCAACAACCAAGACGTTGCTCCCATCCACCGCGATGCCCCCAAGCTGACCGAACTGGAAACCAAGCCCTCCGTATTTGAGACCGGCATTAAGGTGATTGACCTCCTGGCTCCCTACCGTCGGGGGGGTAAAGTGGGCCTCTTTGGGGGTGCCGGTGTGGGTAAAACCGTGTTGATTCAGGAATTGATCAACAACATTGCTAAAGAGCATGGTGGGGTGTCTGTGTTTGGTGGTGTGGGTGAGCGGACCCGTGAAGGGAACGACCTCTACCAAGAATTTAAAGAGTCTGGCGTAATCAACGAAGAGAACATCGGTGAGTCCAAGGTGGCCTTGGTCTACGGTCAGATGAACGAACCCCCCGGTGCTCGGATGCGGGTGGGTCTGTCGGCGCTGACCATGGCCGAGTATTTCCGCGACACCAACAAGCAGGACGTGCTGCTGTTCATCGACAATATTTTCCGCTTTGTTCAGGCCGGTTCCGAAGTCTCCGCTCTGCTGGGCCGGATGCCCTCCGCTGTGGGTTACCAGCCCACCCTGGCCACCGAGATGGGTGCCCTCCAAGAGCGCATCACCTCCACCACCGAAGGGTCCATTACCTCGATCCAAGCGGTCTATGTCCCTGCGGATGACTTGACGGACCCCGCTCCCGCCACCACCTTCGCCCACTTGGATGCCACCACCGTGCTGTCCCGTGGTCTGGCCTCTAAGGGGATTTACCCCGCTGTGGATCCCCTGGATTCCACCTCCACCATGCTCCAGCCCGACATCGTAGGTGAAGAGCACTACAAAACGGCCCGTGCAGTGCAGGCGATCCTCCAGCGCTATAAGGAACTGCAAGATATTATTGCGATTTTGGGTCTGGATGAATTGTCCGAGGACGATCGTCTGGCCGTGGCCCGCGCCCGTAAGGTGGAGCGCTTCCTGTCTCAGCCCTTCTTCGTGGCGGAAATCTTCACCGGTCTGTCTGGGAAGTATGTGAAGCTGGAAGACAATATCAAGGCGTTCAACATGATCCTCAATGGGGAACTGGATGATCTGCCGGAGCAAGCCTTCTACTTGGTGGGCGGCATTGAAGATGTGTTGGAAAAGGCTGAAAAGCTGAAGGCTGACGCTAAGTAAGTTTTGACTGGATCCCCCCTAGACTGATTCCCCCTAGCTGGGTTTATTCCACTTGGGGGATCCAACCTTGCCCTTTAATGCTGTTGTGCAAATCACAAACCTATGGCTTTAACCGTTCGTGTATTGTCTCCCGATAAAACGGTCTGGGATGCTCCCGCAGAAGAAGTGATTCTGCCCAGCACCACCGGCCAGTTGGGAATTTTAGGGGGTCACGCGCCCCTGTTGACGGCTCTGGATATTGGCGTGATGCGGGTCCGGGCTACGAAGGAGTGGACCTCGATCGCCCTGATGGGTGGATTTGCGGAGGTGGAGGCCGATGAGGTCACCATTCTGGTTAATGGGGCTGAACAGGGATCCAGTATTGACAAGGATACGGCTAAGGCTGCGTTAGAGGAAGCTCAGACGCGGCTGGGGAAGGCGGAGTCCGGCGACGATCGCCAAGAAAAGCTGCAAGCAACCCAAGCCATGAAAAAAGCCCGTGCCCGCTACCAAGCGGCGGGTGGCATGGTTTAAGCTGCTGAACCTTAGCCCGGTTCTGTTGACATTTCCCCCTTGGGGAACAAGATTTGTGATACAGGGAGGCTCAATGGAAGGGTTCTCCCTGTTTTTATTGCCTTAATGGGGTGCATTTCACTTTGGCCAAGGTCTCGATCGCCGGATTGATCCTCAGTTGAACTCATGAGGGAGAGGGGGCAAATTGAACGCGATCGTAGAGGTCTGCGATCGTGAGGGTAGCGGGGATTTGGGTGAAGGTCAGGGTTTCGTTGGGGTCGGTGTAGCGGGTGTAGCGCCAGTGGCGATCGTCCTGTTTGCAGTATTGCTCGACCCAAACCTGGTACTGATCAATGAGGAGATATTCCTGAAAACTGGGTAGGGTCTGGTAAGCGGCGAATTTTTGAGTTCGATCGTTTTCCTGGGTGGAATTTGAAAGAATTTCGGCAATTAGCACCGCATCGGTTAGGGTGTCGGTGCGTCCCGGCGACAGTTGTAGATCGCCCTGGGTCACGAGAATGTCGGGGTAGGTGTAGCGGTTGGTGTTGGGAATCTGGAGCCGCTGATCGGTCATAAAAACATCATATTCGGTATTTTTGAGCGCAAAATAGAGGGCTGCATAGAGATTGCCAATGATGCGGTTATGATTGGGGGTTCCTCCGACCATGGGGGTGATAACTCCATTGTTGTAGTCGTTTTTTTCGAGGGCGGTGGCTTCGAGGGCGAAGTAGTCCTCGACGGTTGAGCCGGTGGCGACACTGGCGCTAGTGGCTACGCTTGCGCGGGTGGTTGTGGTTGCAGACTGAAGTTGGGCGATCATGGTTATCCCTTGATAGGCCAAAAAACTGGACGGTTGTAGGTTGGGCTAGCCATATCGTAACCCAGCCCAGCGCCGAGGTGAGGGCTGTTCAGATCCCTAGCGGCAGGGCTATAGTGAACTCCTATCTAGTCTTTTCCCCGATCGCCCTATCTCTCTATGGTCTTTCCCCCTGGACAAACCCTACAAAACGGCAAGTACAAGCTGGAAGCAACCCTAGGTAAGGGGGGCTTTGGTCTCACCTACCGGGCGCACCATACGGGCTTCCAAGCGCCCCTTGTGCTGAAAAGCCCCAATGATGAGCTTCAAACGGATCCGGAATATGCCAAGTTTGTGGCGCGGTTCCTCAAGGAAGGGCAGATGCTGTGGGATCTGAGCCAGCAGCGCCATGGGCACATTGTGCGGGTGACGGATTTGTTTGAGGAGATGGGGGTGCCGTGGTTGGCGATGGACTATATCCGGGGGGAGAGTTTGTTCGATCGCGTCCAACGCAAGGGGGCGCTCCCGGAGGCGGAGGCGATCGGCTTTATGGAGCAAATGGGTTCGGCGCTGCTAGCGGTCCATGGAGCGGGTTTGGTCCACCGCGATGCCCACCCCGGCAATATTATGGTTTTGCCGCCGGATCCCCGCAAGCTCCAGCGGGAGGCGATCCTGATTGATTTTGGCATTGCGGGGGAGATGTTCCCCAGTACGGTGAGTTCTAAGTTTTTCGGAAATCCGGCTTTTGCGCCCTATGAGCAGTTTGGAATGCCTGCGGATCCGAGTATGGACGTGTATACGCTGGCGGCTTCCTGTTATTTTGCGGTGACGGGGGTTTTCCCGGAGAGTGCCATAAATCGAAAGCTCTATGGGCGGGGGTTGGTGCCTCCCCAGGATCACCGGCAAATCGATCGGCGTTTGAATGCTGCAATTGTGGCAGGGATGGCCTTGGAGGCGATCGATCGACCCAGCTTGTCGGAGTGGCT
>JAYKJG010000344.1:0-5536 GCA_035286285.1 Prochlorothrix sp. | reverse complement strand
TAGATGTTGTAGGCCGCGATCGCAAAGCATTCAATGATTAGGGATTGGATGAGCAGACAGGTGACCAATTTGCCCTCAGCGGCTGCCTTTTGGAAGTTGCCATGGAGGTCAGCGAAAAACTCCCGAGCAAAGTCCATATCGGGGGTGACCTGTAGGTTCCGGCCACAGGCTTGGAAGCCTTTTTTGTGGCGGCTTTCCATTTTGGCTAGTCGGTTGAGATCTGCCTCGTGGTTGGGCAGAAGCTTCGTTAAGCTGAGGTAGTTTTCGTAAGCTTCTTGCTCACCCTCAATCACAATGGCATTGATGCGGCTGTAGGCATCTTTGTAGGTTGGGCTTTGATAGTCCATTTCAAAGCTAGCCTCAAGCTGCTGCATAGGTTTACCCCTCTCCTTATAGATAGATACTTTTGTGAAACGACTTATGTGCAAAAGTGCAAGCGGGTGGCCACGGCTCTGGGTTGCAAGGTAGATTCGGCACGCAGGTCGGACTGAATCATGACACAGTTGGATTCTGAAGGTGCCGGGGGACAACTCCCAACCGTTGCGGGCAGAGAGCGCTACTGGCGGAGTCCGTTGAGAGTGGGCCGGGTTCCACTGGCACTAGGGTGAGAAACAGCGCATTGTCCACTGTTGGGATTAAGGGATATCCCTAAGGGGGGTATTCCCTCAATACGGGTTTAGCAGGTGTAATGCGGCGTTTCTAGCCACGTCCTGAGAATAAAAATAACCCAGATTTAAGATCCGGGGTCCGTCTTTACTCTACACTCTAGCGGCTTTTTTATAGTTTTGTAATGACGATATTCCAATCTTAGCCCATCCCTGGTAGCGCCGCTGTCTTTTCTGAACGTTACGATCGCCCGTCTCTCCCCCAAGCCTGTTTTGCCCTAGGGTTCAGCCGCCGCAACAAAGCGGATGACGGGCAATCCAGGCCAGAGGACGGCTAGGTTGTTTATCCCTAGGGTTAGTTTTTTTTATGGGTCTGGGGCGGTTGGAAGTGGTGGGCGGCGGTGATGGCTTGAACCCAACCCTGGGCGAGGGAGGTGAGGATGCGATCGCCCTTGTCCCGCGAGGCCGTTGTTGGATCCCCTAAAACACCGCTCTGGCTCAGGTCGCGGGTGGCCCAGGCAAAGGGGAGGGTGCCTTCTAGGGACAGGATGCCGTCGGTGGGTAGACCTTGGGGATATTCGGCGATCGCTGTGTCTAGGTTGACGTAATCGGGCAACAGGGCAAGCATCAGGCTGGTTTCGGCATCTCCGGCATGGATCCCCAGTTCTAGCTCCTTGGGGCTAAGCCACTGGTCTACCTGGTTGGGCACGCTCCAGACAAACCAAGGAAAAACCCAAAAATCGCCGTAGCGCAGATGGAGATCCCGCGCCACAATTTCCAAAACCTGGGGCTGTCCCCCATGGCCGTTGAGCAGAACCCAACGCCGGAACCCGGCCCGATAGAGGCTGTCCCCCACCTCCATCAGGGTGTTGATGAGGGTCTCGGCGCTGAGGGTGAGGGTGCCGGGGAAGTGGAGGTGTTCGTTGGATTTGCCGTAGTAGAGGGGGGGAAGGGCATAGGCAGGGATGGTGGGATCCAGGTTTTCTAGGGCGCGACCGAGAACGCCGAGGGCGATCGTGGCATCAACGGCAAGGGGTAGGTGGGGGCCGTGTTGTTCGATCGCGCCGATCGGTTGGATGATCACCACCCGATCCTTGGCGGGCAAATCCCGGATTTGGGTCCAAGACAGGTAGGCCAAGAAGCGGTGGGGGGGAAGGTAGCCATGGAGCATGGTTGGGCAATGGGGGGGTTAGTAGCGGGTGAACAGCACTGAAGCTGGAAAGCACCGAAGCTGGAAAGCACTATAGAATGAAGCCTAGGGAGGGTCATTCCTTAAAAGTTTTCAGTTTTAAAATCGTCTGAGAATCTTCAATATGTCAGTTTTAGCTACGATCGGTGTCCTCGCGCTCTTGATTACCGTCCATGAACTGGGCCACTTCCTAGCAGCACGGCTTCAGGGGATCTATGCCAACCGCTTCTCCATTGGCTTTGGTCCGGTGGTTTTCAAGTACCAAGGCAAGCAAACAGAGTATGCGATTCGGGCCTTCCCCCTGGGGGGATTTGTGGGGTTTCCGGACGATGATCCCGACAGTGGCATTGCGCCGGATGATCCCAACTTGCTGCGCAACCGTCCCATTGCCGATCGGGCGATCGTCATCAGTGCCGGGGTCATTGCCAACTTGGTCTTTGCCTACCTGGTGCTGGTGTCTCAGTTTGGGTTGGTCGGCGTGCCCAATGGCTTTAACTATCAGCCCGGTGTGGTCATTCCCCAGGTGGTCGGCGACAATTCCGCTGCTGCTGTAGCCGGGATCCAGGCGGGCGATATTATTTTGCGGGCTGATGATCTGGTCTTTGGTGGGGTCGATGGGGGCGTTCAGGCCCTTGTCGATAAGATTAGCCAAGCCCCAGAGGAGACGATCGAACTGGAAGTGCAGCGGGGCAAGCAAACGCTATTGCTGACGGTGACCCCCGATCGCACCAGCGACGGTCAAGGTCGGATTGGGGTCCAACTCGCCCCCAACGGCAAGCTCACCTATCGCCGTCCCCAGGGGCTGGCCGAAATTTTCGCCCTCGCCTCAACCCAGTTCCAGGATATGCTCTTCCGCATTGTCCAAGGCTTTCAAATGCTGATTACCAACTTCCAGGAAATGGCCTCCCAGGTGGCGAGTCCGGTCAAAATTGTGGAGTGGGGAGCCAATATCGCCGAAGCCGATTCGGGCAATCTCTTTTTCTTCGCGGCCTTTGTCAGCATTAACCTGGCGGTGGTCAATATTCTGCCCCTTCCGGCCTTGGATGGGGGTCAGTTGGTGTTTTTGCTGATCGAAGGGCTGCGGGGTCGCCCCTTGCCGACCCAGGTCCAAGAGGGGGTTATGCAGACTGGATTTTTGCTGTTGGTGGGGTTAGGGCTGTTCTTAATTGTGCGCGACACAGCCCAGCTACCAGCGCTTCAGCAGTTGTTCCAGTAGTGCTCACGAGTTAATGCTCACGAGTTAATGCTCACGAGTTAATGCCCACAACCAGTCCTCGAACCCGATAACCCTATGTCTACGATGGTCAGCAGCCGCAGGCTCGGTCCCAAAAAGCAGCGTGCCCTAGAGTTGTTGACCCGCCTCCAGCGGCTTTACCCCGATGCTACCTGTTCCCTCACCTACGAAACCCCGGTGCAGCTTTTGGTGGCGACGATTCTTTCGGCCCAATGCACCGACGATCGGGTTAATTTAGTCACCCCAGGGCTGTTCCAGCGCTTTCCCGATGCGGCGGCCTTGGCCGGGGCCGATCGGGACGAACTGGAAGCCCTGATTAGGTCCACAGGCTTCTATCGCAACAAGGCCAAGCACATCCAAGGGGCGTGCCACAAAATTATGGTGGATTTCGGCGGAGTGGTTCCCCAGCGCATGGAGGAGTTGCTGACGCTGCCAGGGGTGGCCCGGAAAACGGCCAATGTTGTCTTAGCCCATGCCTTTGGGCTGAATCTGGGGGTGACGGTGGATACCCATGTCAAGCGCCTCAGTGGGCGGCTGGGTCTGACGACGCAAACGGATCCCGTTAAGGTGGAGCGGGACTTAATGAAGCTGTTGCCCCAGCCGGATTGGGAAAATTGGTCGATTCGGTTGATTTACCACGGTCGCGCCGTTTGTATGGCCCGGAAGCCCGCCTGCGATCGCTGCCCGCTTGCCGATCTCTGCCCCCAGGTGGGGGTGGGCCGATCGCCCCAATCTGCCCAGACTACGGCTAAAGCCACCGCCCGATCGTAATACCAAATCCGACTAATCTCGGTTCGTTTTGGTAGGGGCAATCCCCCCGTGGTTGACCCTGTATTCGGCGGTCAGAGGGTCGGCACAGGGGCACGACCCCTACCCGTTTATTCTGTTTCAGGCTCAACGGATTGGGTATAACAACACCGCAGCGTTGGGACAGGATCGATCCTTCACTCAAGATCCTTAAAAGAATCGCCCTGTAGAGCCGGTTGGGCAGGGGGTGGGGCTAGGGTGAGACAAGATTAGCCCCGCAGCGCCGCGATCGTGTGCTGAGCTTGGCCAAAATGTAGAGGCCGGGATCCAGAGTGCAACGGGGCTAATGGAGCAGTTCTGTTGTGGTGGAGAACTCCATGTGTCTTGCGGTTCCGGGTCAATTGGTCAGCCTCCAACCCCATGACGACCCCCTACAAGTCAAGGGAAAAGTCAGTTTTGGCGGCGTGCTACGGGAAGTGAGCCTTGCCTATGTGCCAGAGGCACAGGTGGGGGACTATCTAGTGGTGCATGTGGGCTTTGCCTTGAGCGTTCTCAGTCAGGAAGATGCCCAGCAAACCCTTGAGGAAATCGCCCAATTAGAGCCAGTTTCCCCCTAAAAGCCATGAAATTTGTCGATGAATTTCGGGATGGAGACAAAACCCAGGCGATCGCCCACGCCCTCGATCGCCTCATCACCCGTCCCTGGACGATTATGGAAATTTGCGGCGGCCAAACCCACGCCATTGTCAAATATGGCCTCGATACGCTGCTGCCCCCCGGCCTCACCCTCATCCATGGCCCCGGTTGCCCGGTCTGTGTGACCCCCAGCGCCTTGATCGATCAGGCGATCGCCCTCGCCCAGAATCCCCAAGTTATTCTCTGCTCCTTTGGCGATATGCTGCGGGTGCCCGGTTCGGGCGTTGAGCGGCCCCTAGCCGCAACCCCAGATCCCCACTCCCAAGCCCCCCTGGATCTGCCCCCCCTGGATCTCCTCAGTGCCAAAGCCGCAGGGGGCGATGTGCGCATGGTCTACTCGCCCTTGGATGCCCTCAAGGTGGCCCAGGACAACCCCGATCGCCAAGTGGTCTTTTTTGCCGTCGGCTTTGAAACCACCGCCCCCACCACCGCCCTTGCCGTCCACCAGGCCAAAACCCTCAAGTTAGACAATTTTTCGCTGCTCTCCTCCCATGTCTTAGTGCCTCCAGCCATGGAAGCCCTGCTCTCCTCGCCCCAGTGCCAAGTTCAGGGCTTTTTAGCCGCCGGTCATGTCTGTACCGTCATGGGCTATGGCCAATATCCGCCGATCGCCCAGCGCTATGGGGTGCCGATCGTGGTGACGGGGTTTGAGCCGCTGGATGTGATGCAAGGCATTTACAAATGTGTGCAGCAGTTGGAAGCAGGACAGGCCACCGTCGAGAACCAATATGGCCGATCGGTGCGGCCTGAGGGCAATCCCGCAGCCCAGGCCATGCTCAACCAGGTTTTTGAAATCATTCCGCGCCAGTGGCGGGGCTTGGGGGAAATTCCCGCCAGTGGTTTGGGCCTGCGATCGGCCTACCAAGACTTTGACGCAGCCCACAAGTTTCAAGCCCAACTCCCCGCCCCCGATCCCACCCCGCTGCCCAGCCCCTGCATCAGCGGCCAGATCCTCCAAGGTCTCCAAAAGCCCCCCCAATGTCCCGCCTTTGGCACCGCCTGCACCCCCGAAACCCCCCTCGGTGCCCCCATGGTTTCCTCCGAGGGAGCCTGCGCCGCCTACTT
>JAYKJG010000343.1:0-6675 GCA_035286285.1 Prochlorothrix sp. | reverse complement strand
AATCAACGTGAGTTCGACCCAGGTGCTGGAAATCCCTCACCCCAACCCCTCTCCCTGGGGGAGAGGGGCTAAAACCCTGATTCTAAGGTTGCTCCCCCTCGCCCGTTTTGGGAGAGGGGGCTGGGGGGTGAGGGTCATCGAATTCACGTTAATCAAGGTTCAGGGTTGGCGGCGGGGGAGGAGGGACGATCGAGGCTGGGAGACTCTACCGGGGCGATCGCGGGAGGCTGGGGAGTCGTCTCCAGGGGATCCAGGCGGGAGGAAGCCCCTAGGGGCCGAATGCGATCGCAGTAAAGCAAGGTGCCCCCGGAAATACAGAGGGGAACCGTCAGCAAGTTGACAAAGGGCAAGCTGACCAAAAGAAAGCAAACCAGGCCAAAGGGAACGGTGAGGGGCGCATGGCGCAGCACTAGGCGCAATTTTTGCCGAAATTGCAGGCGACGGCGCTCTAGGGGCGAGTCGAGAAAGTCTAGACACAACAGCAACACAGCCCCGCTTAAGCCCAGTCCCGTGGCCACCAGGGAACCCACTCCCGGCAGAAAATGCAGAATAAAGCAGATTAGCCCCAGGGGCAGGGCGATGGTCAGTTTTTTTAGCTCAAAGGCGATCGCCCGTCCAATATCCCGGACAATTCCCACCTCGATCGCCTCCACTTGGCCCGTGCGCAGCTTCTCCAACTGCTCCGAGAGCTTGCCATACCACGGTGCCCCCAGCAGCGTGCCAAATTGCACCAACAAAAAGCCCACCGTCAGCAGCAGCCCCACCACAAAGACCACCTTGGCCACTCCGGTGACAACCAGGGCTAAGACCGTGAGAAAGCTCAGCCACGCCGGAAGACTGGCGACCCAGTGGGACCAGGTGAGGATCAGTTGATCCAACAGGCGATCGATCTGCTCCCAGCCCGGAATCAGCAAGCCCCAATAGAGACCCGCCCCCACCACCCCATTGACCACCATCGGCAGGACCAAGTACTGGCGCAGGGGAGGGTGGGTTAAAAATAGGCGCAGGGCGCGGAGGGGGTAGCTAGCTCCGGCAAAGGGGGCCGTAATGGCTTGAAACATGGCGTATTACCCGATCGCCGGGGCCAGAGCAGCGGTATAGTTGGCCTTTTCGGGAATCGTTGCCGTTTCAGCGACGATCGCCCGGAACTCCTCGCCGTCTAGCTCCTCTCGTTCCAGCAACACCTCCACCAGCCGATCCATCAAAGCGCGGTTCTCGGACACCAGCCGACGGGCCTCCTCCAAACATTGCACCGCGATCGCCCGAATTTGCCCATCGATCTTAATCGCCATCGATTCTGAGTACTCCGGGCGGGGCTGCATCCAATCTCGACCTAAAAATACCTCTTGGTCGTTATCATCCAGCGCCAGCGGCCCCAGATCGCTCATTCCGTAGCGCGTCACCATTTCCCGCGCCAAGTTGGTCAGTTGGCGAATATCCCCCATGGCCCCCGGAGTCACTTCGTCATAGCCAAAGATCACCTCTTCAGCGGCCCGCCCCCCCATCAGCATCACCATGCGATCGTAGAGCCATGCCCGACTGTAGAGGCCACTGTCGATGATTTCCTCATTGGGCACGGGCTTGGCAAAGCCGCCAATGCCGCCGGAGCGGGGAATAATCGTGACTTTATCCAGCAAATCCCCGTGCTTGAGCAGGGTCATAATCAGGGCGTGGCCCACTTCATGGTAGGCAATCAGGCGCTTCTTTTTGCCGTCCAGTAAGGGGGTGAGGCTGCTGCCGATCGTGATGCGATCGATCGCGTCGGTAATCTCCTCTAGGGTGATCTGGTCTTTGCGGCGACGGGCCGTGAGAATGGCCGCTTCATTGAGCAAGTTGGCCAAATCCGCCCCAGAAAAGCCCGGAGTCCGGCGGGCAACGCTCTGGAGGGAAACCTCAGGATCGAGAACCTTATTGCGGGCATGGACCTCTAGGATGCCCAGACGACCGCTAAAGGTGGGCAGATCAACGGTAACCTGGCGATCGAAGCGGCCCGGACGCAGCAGCGCCTTATCCAGCACATCGGGGCGGTTCGTCGCCGCAATCACGATAATGCCGCTATTGTCCTCAAAACCGTCCATTTCCGTCAGCAACTGGTTAAGGGTCTGCTCCCGTTCATCGTTCCCCCCCCCAATTCCGGCCCCCCGCTGGCGACCCACCGCGTCAATTTCGTCGATAAAGACAATGCAGGGGCTGTTTTCCTTGGCTTTCTTGAATAAATCCCGGACGCGGGAAGCCCCCACCCCCACAAACATTTCCACAAACTCAGAACCGGACATACTGAAAAAGGGTACCCCCGCTTCCCCAGCGATCGCCTTGGCCAGCAGCGTCTTCCCCGTTCCCGGCGGCCCCACCAACAGCACACCCTTGGGAATTTTGGCCCCCAACCGCGTAAACTGCTCCGGCTGCTTCAAAAACGTGACAACTTCCTGCAATTCCTCCTTTGCTTCCTCAATCCCCGCCACATCATCAAAAACAATCCCGGTTTTCGCCTCCATTTGGAAGCGGGCGCGGGATTTACCAAAGTTCATGGCCTGGTTGGCGGCTCCGCTGGAGCGCTTGAGAATGACCAAGAGCAAACTGAGGACAATCCCCGCTAAAAGCAGGTTTGCCATCAAATTCATCACCGCCCGACTGTCTGCGGTGGGTTTCACCACAAATTCGGCCCCATTGGCGCGGGCAAGTTCCGCAAGCTCTGGATTGCGGCTGAACAGAATGACGGTTTTCAGGCTGGCGCTATTGGTTTCGGTGTCGCAGCCCAAGGCCGGGGCCGATTCCACGGAAGCAGTCGAGGCGTTCCCCGCTCCAGCAGGGGCGGCTAACCCCGTAGCCTCAGCGGAGTCCGCCGCATCGGTCGCACTGGCGAGGGGCGCGGGGCTGTTGGGGGTGCCACTGGGACTATCGGAAGGGCTACTGCTGGGGCTGCTAGACGCACCACTGGCGGGACTACTCACCGAGCCACTCCCAGCACCACTCCCAGCACTATCGGGGGTACTGCTCACCGGGCTAGGGGATTCCCCCGTGCCACTCGTCGGCGCTGTGGGGGTGCTTGGTTCTGCATCGGCGCGATATTTAACCCGTGCCAAATCCTGCATGGGATCATATTCAATACAGAGCACCTTGCCCGCCCCTAAATCCTTCAGCAACTGGCCATAGGGCAAGGTTTCCGGCTGGCGCTGGGCCTGGGCCGGGGGTCGCAGCCACAGCCCTTCTCCGGCCACTGCTCCCGCTGCCAAAATGCTGAGGGCGATCGTGCGGCCCAAAGGTCGCCCCAAAGTGCGGCCCAAAGGTCGGCCCCAATTCCGGCTCAAGTTGCGGTCTAAACCACGGCCCAAATGGCCCACGTCATGACCCAAACTTTGGTCTAAGCGACAGCCAACACTCTGACCCTGATCACGGCTCGAATCATGGCCTATACGACTCGAATTACGGCCTAAACCATGGCCTACACTACGATCAAGGCGGCGCAGGGAGAGAGACAACCAGGAACAAAGCAGGGGAAAATGTCCCCAAAGATGCAGGAGCAGGGAGGGTTTCATAGATAGTGTGGCGGCGATCGAGGGCAGGGATTTGAGTTGCTGAAAGAAAAATCCCAAAAACAGGGCCGACATCAGACCCAATGCGGCTTTTAGTCTAGCAAAAAATCCTGGTCTAGGCCGGGATGGGCGGGCGATCGCCCCTAGGTGCGTCCCATGCGTCGCTTTAAGTCCTGTAACTCCTCGTCTGTTTCCAGGCGCTGAAACTGTTCCTCTAGGGGATCAAAGCGAGGATCGCCTGTGCTGGAGGTGGATCTGCTCCAGCCCGTAGCCTGGGGATCGGGGGTTGGGGTCCAGGTTTCCGCCGTTGCAGATGTTGCCCGCTGGGCTTGGGCCTTGGCCTGTTCTGCGGCTTGACGGGCGGCGGCGGCTTTGCGGGCAACCTCCTGGCGCTGGCCCTGGATTTGGCGACATAACTCTTCAGTGCGCTGAATCCGGGCCGTAACCCCCTTCATTTGCCCCCAAAGCTGGTTCCCTTGGCGCAAAAGGGCCGCTTCTCGCTCCTGGGCCGCACTGACCAAATCCAGCCGCCTCGCCGCTTGGGCCTTTTGGATGCGCAGGTGCCAGCGCTGGACCTCCTTGGCGGTTTCTAAAATTTGGTCCTGGAGTTGCTTTTCCTTGGCTTGAAATTGCCGTAATAACTGCTGGGCATCGGCCTCCTGTTCCCGCAGTTGCTCCTCTAGGGCCTGTAACTCCAGATGGGGGTTACTGCGCAGGAATTCATCCAGGCGCGATTCTAAAAATTGGCTAAAGTCTTCAAATAGGCTCATAATCCTGTCCCACAGTGGCTCGATCGGGAGTTTCGGTTAGGGGTTCCAAGGCGGAGTCCCCTAAAACGACTGGCCCACATACACCGATCGTACCTCTCCATTGCGGCGCATGATCGCCTCTTGGTTGGCCACCTCCACCAAGGTCCAGCCACTGGAGCCGATCGACTCGCCCAAATGAATGCGGCGGGTGACTCCATTAATTTCAAACAGGGCCGCCGATCGATCGCCCAACTCCAATAGCCCCATCAAAGTGTGGGTGGTTGTGGGCAGGGCGGTCACGGTTGCGGCGGCAGCGGGACTAGGGGCCGCAGGCGGGAGGGGAACCGGCGCGAGGGCCGGGGTCGAGGCCGGGGGGGCAGCGGGGGCCACGGGCGGCAGCGTGGGGGGGTTGAGGGTCAAGCCCGGAATCGGACTGACCATGCCAGTGTTGGCCCCAGGGGCGTTGCCATAGGCGGGGATATAGACCCGCTCTAGGACCGTGGGGGGATTGGGGTTGGCGAGGCCCACCGGGGGCAGGACGGTTTGGCCCGGTAGGGTGCTGGCGACGGCAACGGTGGGCAGGTCGGCGCTGAAGTTAGGCGGGGGGAGGGTGCCGGGGGGACGGGGGGGGGCGGGGGCAGTGCCCGCAGCGGCGGGAGTTCCGGCAGGGGTCGCCCCAGTCTCAGCTTGGGCTAGCTCGGTTTCCTTCTGTTCTAGCAGTTCAAGGGAGCGCTCTAGGTAGCGAATAAATTGTTGCTGGGCTTCCACAACGGGATCGACGGCGGGGGCCAGGGCGATGGGCAGGGGGGACTCTCCCCGCAGAGCCATGACGGCGGGGGTGTAGCGATCGGGATCCACCAAGGACAAACCCAAGGCCATGCCACAGGAGAGAATCACCGCCCCCTGCAACACCCGATCGCCCCAGGGGGTCACCGGGGTGACTTCGGCCTCAATCACCTGGGGGTCACTGCCCTCTTCGGGGGGGGGCACCAACTCCGGCGGCAAATGAATCTGCCGCACTGGCAGGGGCTTAATGGCAATAAAGCCCGGCTGATCTTCGGCCTTGGGGGGGGCGGCTCCCGTGTCCAGAATATGCTCCACCTCCCCAAACAGATCATTCATGAGGCTGTCGGCATAGGCATCCACCGAAAACTGACCCGGTGTCGTTTCCCAATTGGCCTCCCACTGCTCTCGATCGGGGGGGGCAGTCCAGGATTGCGCCGCGACTGTTTGGCTGGCTGCGGTTGTCTTGGGGGATTGGGGGGCGGAGTCGTGGGGGGGATGGTCCTCCCGATCGAGGTGGCTCAGGGGCGGATAGAGGGGGATCTGAATCCATGGCTCCGAGGCTACCGGTACATGGCCCAAGGGGGAGGCATCAACGGTGGGGGGGGGACTCGATCGATCGACCGGATGAGCCGTCAAATCAGGCTGCGGCCAACGGGTTGGGGGGTGGGGGCTGACATCCTGGGACATGGCGAGAAGGAATAGGGAATGATACGTTCGGGGGATTGCGGCCTGCTAAGGGCTGAGCCGGGGCTAAGGGGAGCAGTGCAAACCGGGAAGTCAAGGGGGGGCCAGTGACCCAACCATTCACCCGTACCGAGGAGAGAGATCCGGGCGATCGAGTCCTGTGGCAAGACCCTAGCACAAGATCCGCCCCAGTCAACCCCTCCGCCCCAAGTCTCAGCCCATCTGGGCCAATCTGGGCTATTTGACGGTGGCCCGGAAGCGAACATAACCATAGGAAGTCGTGGGCGTTCCCGAACCCGTGGCCGGATCCACACTGCCCACATCAACCGTCACCGTGCCATTGGGATTATCCGTGGCAGTCATCATTGCCGTCCCATTGGGCTTGACACAGTTGACAGGCACAGTCCCCGCTTCCACAAAGGCACCCCGATCGGGACTGTCTCCACTGGAGCCTGTCAAATAAACCGTGCTTCCCCCAACCCTCAAGGCAATACCCAAATTAGTGGTTTCCCCCCCATCATTATTGGGAGGTAACGACGTATAGGCTGGATCGTAGCTATTGGGAATATAGGTCAAGTACTGGGAGAGCGGATCGCAAATCCGGACATTACTAATGGCTCCCGTGCCTGTGTTCAAGAAGTAAATCGTATAATCCACTACATTGCCCGGTGCTGCGGTCGTCGTTAAGGCTCCCTGAAGGAAGCCACTGGGCCAATCCAGATCATTATCATTGGGGGTACTGTCATCATCGACCACGGTTGTAAACCCCGTAGTATCCCCATTCACCGCAGTAATCCGCTTCACCAGGAGCAAAGTCGGGGTTCCCGACACTGGCGTTGTCACGGTAATGGCATAGTCTTCCACTTCCCCATTGCCCAAGCTCCCCACCGACTGAGTACCATTGGCGCTGCTGAGAACCGTGT
>JAYKJG010000342.1:0-13800 GCA_035286285.1 Prochlorothrix sp. | reverse complement strand
CCGATCGTACCCTGGTGCTGCTGGAAGAACTGACCCTACAACCGCCCCTGATTTTGGTCCTGGAACCGGCTCCGCTCTGGTTAGGCTGGCGCGGGGCGATCGCCAGCGCTCCCCTCCAAGCCCTGCTCAAACAGCGCTGTCAACAGGGACTCTTAACGATTTTTGAGGGGCAGCGCTCCTTTCCCCTAGCCTGGATTTGGCAACCCTGGATCCAGCAATCCTGGACCTTTCCCCGCCCCGATGCTGCGGCCCGTGAACACCTCTGGCGGCAGAGCTTTCCCTTTACCATTGCCCTCGATCCAGCCCTGCCCTGGCCCCAAGTCGCCCAGCGCTGGGAACTGACAGGGGGCGATATTGCGGCGATCGCCCGATCGGCCCAAACCCTAGCCCAGAGTCGCGGCGGCGTTGCCATTAGCCTCAGCCTCTTAGAAGAAGCCTGGAAACAGCATCAGCGCTTAAAGGGGGATGCAATATAGGAGAATAGAAAAGATTTTCCAGGGTTGCCATCGGGTCCATTGTGTCGGGTCCATTGTGTTGGGTTTGCTGTCGCAGCCTTACGCCCAAGGTCTGCTGCTGAATTAACCCTAACCCTATGGGGATCAACAAAGTTACGCCTTTAGGAGGTTACTCATGCAAATTTCAGGTTTCCTGCCCGGTTTCGATCCAGCCGCTTACAAAGCCAAGATCGCCCAGCTTATAGAGACCAAGAAAACCTTAAAACTCCGGGGATCTGCTTTTATTAAGGGAGCAAAACTCCACAAGGAAGCTATCCTTCAGCAACTCAACAAATCACGCCCCCAGCCGAAGAATAGCGATGGCTGCCCCCACTGCGGTGCGGTGGATCTCCAAGTGAAAGAAGGCGATAAGTCCTGGGGAATTTGTACTCTCCATGGTGTGCGTTGGCAACTGAAAAGCACTGCTGAAGGGTTTGGCACCAAGGGCAGCGACAGTACCGACGCTGATCTGCAAACCCTTTATCTAGCCGATCTGTACCAAGACGTAACCAAGGCTTGATCACGCTGCGATCGATCGGCGATCGAGACATTGTGACAGGGCGATCGCCACCGTGATCAAAGCGTTGCCGTCACAACATCACGATCCAAGCATCACGATCCAAGCATCACGATCCAAGCGACGATCCAAGCTGCCCAAGATTGCCTCTAAACCATCTGTTGTCGGGTGCATTTCACCTTGGAGCAACCCAGCCCCTAACCTGGCTCAAAAGGCTCGTAGTGCGGACTTTAGTCCGCCCCTTGGCACAAGTGAAATGCACCCCTGTTGTAGACGGTTCAGGGTGGAATGAAGCTGCTGCACCCCTGCCTTCGTCTGGCTGATGCTGATAATGGTTTCCGCCGCCGCCTGATTTAAGTTGCGAATGGCCAAGAGCACCTCTTGAATAGCCTTGGCCTGCTGCTCCCCACTGAGGGCAATTTGCTGACCATTTGCTGATCACTGAGCATCATCGCCTCGGCCCCTGGGGCCACCTGCTCAAAGGCATGGGCACTGTTTTCTACCACAACAACGCTACTTTGGGCCATAACCGATCCCGCTTGGGTCACCACAACTTGAGTCTTACACCGACTCACCATCACGGGGACTGAGCCACTCGTTCAAACCCTCCCCCAACAGCGACAGACCCGTCACCAAAGCGGTGAGGGCCAACCCCGGAAACAAAGCAGTCCACCAAATCCCCGTCGGCAAAGCATCCAAAGCTTGGCGCAGATCATGGCCCCATTCCGGCGTAGACTCCGGCAAACCCAAGCCTAAAAACCCCAAACCGCCCAAAACCAGCACCGCATCCGCCGCATTGAGGGTAAACAGCACCGGCACACTTTGGATCACATTCCAGAACAGATAGCGGCTAAGGAGATGGGGGGTAGAGGCTCCCATGGCTTGGGCCGCTTCAATAAATAGCTCCGTTTTGACGCTCACGGTCTGGTTCCGGACAACCCGGTAGTATTGGGGCACGTAGGCAATGCTGAGGGCGATCGCCGCATTCAACAGCCCCCGCCCCACCACAAAGGCCAAGGTCACAGACAGCAGCAAACCGGGCAAGGTATAGAGCGTATCCATGAAAAACAGCAGGGTGCGATCGACCCAGCCGCCCCAATACCCGCTCAGCATCCCCAAGGGCACCCCCAACACCAAACTCATCGCCGTAGCCAGTAACACCACCTTCAGCGCCGCTTGGGTCCCAAACAGGGTGCGCGAAAACACATCATAGCCCTGGCGACTGGTACCAAACCAATGCTCTCCAGAGGGCGGATCGTGGATGGGGTTAATCAACGAGGCAAGAGGGTCTTGAATCACCTCCCAACGCTGTAACAGGGGCGCAACCACGGCGATCGCCACAAAGATGAACGTAACCACAGCGCCAAGGCTGGTCAACCACCGGGACAAATTGAGGGAGGGGGGAGCAGATTTAGCATCCATACAGGACATTTACCAACAGAGCATTTACCAAAAGAGCATTCACAAACTTAGCATTCACAGCCGTGGGCGGAGGCTATAAACGCTTAATAACTAAAAAGCTATTAAAGGATTAAAGAGGTCGTATCAGATGGCAGCAACCTCTGGCTAGGGAGAAAAGAACTAGGGGGCAAGAGACCTGTCACTGTGCCAGTATTCGGTGAAATCGGAACAGTATACAAGTACTACCGACATATCAGGCTTTCATCACAAGTCCAGAAAAGAGAGGTCTGTTGTCACAGCCCGGTTAAGGTCGCAAATCCCTGACAGAATCGGCGATTTTGTGATTGGGGACCAAAAAGCGAGGGCGATCGTCCTAGGGATGGGGAGCAATTTTAAGTTTTCTTAATCATAGATAAATATCTATCAATACCCCCTATAAATTTCTATATCCATAAACCCACTTTAGAGGTTCCCATACCCCGGTAAATCGTTAATAATGGAGGCAGAAATCCTACATAACTGCTGAGTTGTTCAGTGTTTGGAATGTCTATCCTAAAGGTCGGTTAGGGGCTATGGCCAGCGCTTAACACCTAGCACTTAACATCTAGCACTTAACACCTTTAGAGAAAAACACTGAACCCGACTACGGGAAGGTCAAACGTGCCACGGTCCCAAGGGCTGTCCCAAGTTGGAAGGCAGCCTTCCCCTTGCAAAGCTCCCTACGAGCCAAACACACCTCAGGATTTTTAACTCAGGCTGGTTTGACCTCCCATCACCTGGGGGCCGCCCCGGTCTGAATCACCACCTTTCGTCTCGCTCAGACGAAGCTGGTCACGGGTTCTTCACACAATACTTTAAGGAGGGTATGGGCATGACACTGGAAAATATGGCGGTTGTTGGGTTGCTGGCTTTGGGCGTGATTTACGTCTTGACGACTAGCCCGATTTTGAAAAAGCGCTGGCTGGGCTAACACCCTAGGTCTGCCATAGGCTCGCCTCTCGGCCAGCGATGTGCAACCAACTGTGGTGTGGATCATTTCTCAGCGAACCCCAACTCAAAGAGGCTTGGCCCTGAAAGGCTTAACCCCAAAACGCTTAATGCTAAGCAGCTTTATTCTCAATATGTCAACCAGACTCCAAAAAGCTCAGCACAACTTCTGTGTTGGGCTTTTTTTGGGCTGAAACTAGGGGCTGTCATCATTTAGTCCTAGAATGCCCGGAGTGTCAGGATTACAGCCCCTAGTCGCTAAAACTGGGGCGGGCGTGTAACTCTGATACCCCAAGGTTTCTACGGTTAATGGATGACACGCCCTAGGGTAAACGGCGCTGGGCACTCCACTGACCGTGGGTACTGACGCAATAGGGCACTAGGTAGGTTAAAGTCGCCGCAATCCAGCGGCCTCGTGTCATTTTGCCTTGAATCAGCGCAGGGCCATGGTTAATACAGAATAGAAGGGAACCCACGATCGCAGCAACCCGGATCGAGGTCAGGACGACTTGGGGATGGAACAGGGGGGACTGTAACCAACGAGCGAACCGGGGTTTAGCAGCAGCCATAGCAAACCATAGTAAAAGCGTCAAGAAGGGCAACAGACCTCATAAAAAACCCCAGAGTTCCGTAACTCTAGGGCTGAAAGAATAGTTTAGAAGTCGAAGGCGGCACCCAGATTCGAACTGGGGGATGAGGGTTTTGCAGACCCTTGCCTTACCACTTGGCTATGCCGCCGCCTTTGATGGCAAGTTTTTAATTGCAAGTCCTTAGTATAGTACAAGACGGCCCCGATCGATCGCAACCCCTTCCCCATCAACCGAAGAGTTTCGGTGAATGTATCCCCATCTTAAAAGCTCTCGCCCTAAATCCCTCTCCCCAAGGTAAGGAGAGCAGGACATTGGGGGTAGACTGACAACGTTGACACCCGCGATGGTCCTCAAGCGTGGTAATCTTTCGCCACACCTCAACCCTACACCCCGTAGGGAAAAGGTCGCTAAATGGGGAGCACAACGACAGCCTACGGAATTCGCCATGAGAATATTAGTGACCGGGGGAGCCGGTTTTTTGGGTTCCCACTTGATCGATCGCCTGATGGAAGCAGGCCACGATGTCATCTGCCTCGACAACTTCTACACAGGCCACAAACACAACATTGCCCAGTGGCTCAACCATCCCAACTTTGACCTCATCCGCCACGACATCACCGACCCCATTCGCCTGGAAGTAGACCAAATCTACCACCTCGCTTGCCCCGCATCCCCGATTCACTACCAATACAACCCCGTTAAAACCATCAAAACCAACGTCACGGGCACCCTGCACATGTTGGGACTGGCCAAACGGGTCAAGGCGCGGTTTTTCCTAGCTTCCACCTCGGAAGTCTATGGCGATCCCGATGTTCATCCCCAAACCGAGGACTACCGGGGCAACGTCAACCCGATCGGCATCCGCTCTTGCTACGACGAAGGCAAACGGGTCGCCGAAACCCTCGCCTTTGACTACCACCGCCAAAATGGGGTTGATATCCGGGTGGTGCGTATCTTCAACACCTACGGCCCCCGAATGCTCGAAAACGATGGCCGTGTGGTCAGTAACTTTATTGTCCAAGCCCTACGCGGCGAACCGCTCACCATTTACGGCGATGGTTCCCAAACCCGCAGTTTTTGCTATGTTTCCGACCTCATTGAGGGCTTTATCCGCCTCATGAACGGCGACCACACTGGCCCCGTCAATATTGGCAATCCGGGCGAGTACACCATTAAACAACTGGCGGAAACCATCCAAAGTATGGTGAACCCCAACGTCCCCCTCCAATACAAACCCCTCCCCGAAGACGATCCCCGTCGCCGCCAGCCTGATATTACCCGCGCACGGGAGTGGCTGGGCTGGGAACCGACGGTGGCACTCCAGGAGGGGCTAGAGAAGACGATCGCGGATTTTCGGGAACGCATGGCCTAAATCTGGGTAGATTTCACTTTGGCCAACGGACAGCCGATCCGGCTAGCCCACAACAGAACATTGGTGGGACGCGCCTCCGGCCCGTCCAAGGGGGGATGAACCCGTTGTCAGCAACGGTTCTACACCATGGTTCTGGGACAGTGGTGATCTCTTGCACTGACTGCACAGGAGCGAGTCTCCTACAATGGCTTGCAATTTAGTGCATTGGCGGACGGACAGTCCAGTTTAGACTTCGCTCGATCGTCGCAGATCGTCACCGCTCGTCGCCGCCCGATCGCATCGGTGCTTGCCGACCCTCAAATCCCTATCCCGCCCCAGAACCGGGGCAAATTCTCTTTCTTCCTGGATGAAGTCCTAATATCCTACCCCATGGAGTTTTTTATGCGTGTTTGTGTGATTGGAACTGGTTATGTGGGCCTTGTTACGGGGGTCTGCCTTGCCCACACGGGTCACCAGGTTATCTGCGTGGACAACAATGAGGAAAAAGTCAAACTGATGAAGGCGGGGCAGTCTCCGATTTTTGAGCCGGGGCTGTCGGAGCTAATGCAGCAGGCAATCAACGATGGTCAAGTGGAATTCACCTCGGACCTAGGCGCGGGGGTTGCCCATGGGGAGATTCTGTTTATTGCGGTGGGAACGCCCCCCCTACCCACGGGAGAGAGTGATACGCGCTATGTGGAAGCCGTGGCACGGAATATTGGTCACCACTTGGATGAGAGCTATAAGGTGATTGTTAACAAGTCCACGGTGCCGATCGGGTCGGGGGACTGGGTGCGGATGATTGTCCTGGAGGGCGTGGCAGAGCAGCAGGAGAAGTCCGGCCAACCGGCTCCCAATGTGGCGTTTGATGTGGTCAGCAATCCGGAGTTTTTGCGGGAAGGATCGGCAATTTTCGACACCTTCAACCCCGATCGCATTGTCCTAGGCAGCAGCAGCCAAAAGGCGATCGAACTGATGGAGCAGCTTTACATCCCGATCATTGCCCGTGAGTATGCCGAGGATCGCAGCCTGCCCCCGGTTCCCGTCGTGAAAACTGACCTCAGTTCGGCGGAAATGATTAAATATGCTGCCAACTCGTTTTTAGCCACCAAAATTAGCTTTATTAATGAAGTGGCCAATATCTGCGATCGCGTGGGGGCAGATATCACCCAAGTGGCCAAGGGGATTGGTTTAGACAGCCGCATTGGCGGGAAATTCCTGCAAGCGGGGATTGGCTGGGGGGGATCCTGTTTCCCCAAGGATGTCTCAGCCCTGGTTCACACTGCGGACGATTACGGCTACAATGCCGAGCTTTTGAAGGCAGCGGTGAGCGTTAACGATCGCCAGCGGCTCCTAGCCCTGGAAAAACTCCAGCAGGAGCTAAAAATCCTCAAGGGTAAGGTCATTGGTCTGTTGGGCCTCACCTTTAAGCCCGACACCGACGATATGCGAGATGCGCCCTCGCTCCTGCTGATCGAGAATTTGAACCGGTTGGGAGCAAAGGTGAAAGCCTATGATCCGATCGTCTCCCAAAGTGGCCTTCGCCATGGCTTAACGGGGGTAATTGTGGAGAATGATCCCCTGCATTTGGCTGAGGGATGTGATGCGCTGGTGCTGGTCACGGACTGGAAAGAGTTTCTGGGGCTGGACTATGCCGCAATGGCGGAGAAGATGCACCAGAGTTTACTCATTGATGGCCGCAATTTCTTGGATCGATCGGCCCTGGAAAGCCTGGGCTATCGCTATGTAGGCATCGGCCATTAATTGCCCTTTGGCTCGATCGGGTGCTGGTTCTTCCGGCACCCTCCCCAGTCCACCTACAATCCAGGGAAATTTCGCCTTGGGAATACAAATGATTGATCACGGTCATGTTCCAAGCAGATCTTGAGGCTCAACTGGAGGCCCAACTCCAAACTGCAAAAGCCGCTACCCAGGCGGCTGATATCGTTGAACCCCGCGCAAAGTCAGTGCATTTTGACTCTGAGACCAACTTAATTGTCATTGCCCTCAAAAATGGGGCTTTCCTCAGCATTCCGCCTCATCTTCTCCAAGGCTTAGGGGAAGCGAGTCCTGAAGATCTCCAGGATCTCTGGATCGATGATGCGGGTCGCAGTGTGCATTGGGAGCGTCTAGATGCAGATTTTGAGATTGCCAGTTTAGTGGCAGGAGTGTTTGGAACCAAGCTGTGGATGGCTGAACTGGGCCGCAAGGGTGGTCTGAGCCGATCGCCCTCTAAGGTGGCAGCCGCTCAGGCTAATGGCAAAAAAGGGGGCCGTCCTCGCAAGGTTCAGTCCTAGGGACGGTTTTAGCCCGATTTCAATTGAATCACCTAGAGATTGGGCCAACTAATGCCGCATTTCTGTGAAAAATGCCCCACTTTGTAATTCTCCTCTCCCATTTTCCTTCTAACTCCTCCAGTGACTAAGCCAAGTCCCAGCCATCATTAGTAAAGTCCTGAGAGTATCTTGCTGTAGGGTAGCTGTCAACCCATGGGCCACCCGGTTACGCTGGGGTTGAACCAACTGCAAGATATCAAACTCCTCTAGGGAAATTTCGCCTTGGGAATACAAATGATTAATCAGCGGTCGTGTTCCAAGCTTGGCTAAGGGAAGTTTCAAGAAAATCGCCCGTTTTCGCAGGATTGCCTCGACTATACTCCAGAGGTATAGCAAACTTGGTTCTAGTAAGTCCTGCTCCAGTAGATCGGTAACCGTCAGAAGTTGACGATTCAGATCTTCCCAGGTGGGTAAATCAGTTGGAGTTTGGGGGCGTGATGAATCAGTCAGATCCTGGGCCGTTGCAAGCCAGAACTGCCAACCCGCATGGGATGAAACGATTTTCGCAATTTCGTGAAGCCGATCGACCGAGAAATTTTGAGCTTCTCCCTTAACCTCTACAATAACCCCCCCTTGTTGGCCAAAAGCCAAAATATCAGGCCGATAGCTACCCAAATCAAAGGGTAAAAGACTCACCTCAGGTTCTAGAATGACTTCATAACCCTGCTCCTGTAGTTTTTGGGCTATTTCATCAATTTTCTGCTGATGCCGGACTACGGACTGACTAGTAAACATAGGTTTAGTTCGGGGGCTGGGGAAACTCGGACATAGACACACTCCTCACCAGAGAGGAATCCTTGAATCACGAGTTTTGGCAAATTCGTCATATTCAAGGTAGCAGCTAAAGAACGACGATGGCTATCCGCGTCCGTGATTTGTGCATCGTCCGCATAAACAACACCCTTAAGCGCATCTTGAATGGGCTTAATAATATTATCAATATCGGCTGGGGAGTCACCACAAAAGTAGACCAAGGTAAATTGCAGTCCATCCATCTTGAGGGGAGTATCTCGCCACACCGCTCTTGCGCGTCCATAAATGTAGTCTTTCCATTTTCTCAGATTCGATCGGTTAGCTTGTTGGGAAAGGGGGCGACGAGGGATTAAAATTTCAAAGACAACCGACATTTCAACAGCTCAGGACAAAGGAAATGGCAGAAACCCCCTCTGGAGAGGGGGCTGAGGTGTAAATTCAAGCTCAAAAGGCGTAGATCAACCTGTATTGCGCATACCGGCGGCAATACCGTTAATGGTCAGCAATGCACCCCGGAGCAGTTCGCTTTGGCTGTAGCGCGATCGCACCAAACCCGTTGCCCGCTGTGCCTTGTGCTCCCGCAGCCGCTTCAGGAGCGACACCTGCAAAAAGCCCAAAGGCACGATCGACCCATTGCGCAGTTGCACCGATCGCTGCAACATCGGATCCCCATCCAACAACCGCTCATGGCCCGTAATCAACAGCACCATATGGCGCGTAAGGTGGTATTCCGCCGCGATCGTCTCAAAAACACCCTCAAAGCGCTTCTGATCCGCTGCCATGCCCAACTCCCGCATATAGTGGCGGGCAATCTGCAAATCCACCTTAGAGAGAGTCATTTCCGCCTTAGAAATCACCATCTTAAAGAACGGCCACTTGTAATAGAAGTAGCGCAAGAGGGCGAGGTGTTCCTCCGGCTTTTGGTCCAGGAACCACTTCAGTGCCGTACCCACGCCATACCACGCGGGCAGCAGAAACCGGCTCTGGGTCCAGCTAAAGACCCAGGGAATCGCCCGCAGACCGCTGAGATCCTTCTTCCCAGACTTACGGCGGGCAGGGCGGGAACTGATTTGGAGTTGGCTAATTTCCTCGATCGGCGTGACCTGGTGGAAGAAATCCAACAAATCCGGCTGTTCATAGATCAAAGCGCGGTAATGCTGCCGCGATCGCACCGCTAGCTCTTCCATAATTTCCTGCCAGGGTTCAATATCATCAAACCCGGCCCCCAAGAGACTAGCCTGGATCACCGCCGTGGTCACCGTCTCCAGGTTATAAATCGCCAACTGTTGCAGCGAGTACTTAGAAGCCAGCACCTCCCCCTGCTCCGTAATCTTAATATTGCCGTGGATACTGCGGCTGGGCTGGGCCAAAATCGCCTCATAGGCAGGGCCACCCCCCCGACCCACCGATCCACCCCGACCATGGAAAATCCGCAGGGTCACCCCATAGGACTGGGCTAGGTTATTGAGCGCCTTTTGAGCCTTGTGGATCTCCCAGTTACTGCTGAGGAAGCCAGAATCCTTATTACTATCGGAGTAACCCAGCATCACTTCCTGAAGGGGCCGCACCGGCTCCCCACCGGCTGTTTGGGCCGACGCAAGCTGTTCATAGCCCCCCCAGAGCAGCGCCCGATACAGGGGCATCTCAAACAGCGCCTTCATCACCTTGGGCGCACGGCGCAAGTCCTCCACCGTCTCAAACAACGGCACAATACTAAGATGACCCGTTCCCGTCACCGGATCATAAAGACCCGCCTCCTGGGCCAGCAGCAGCACCTCCAGAACATCACTCACATCCTGGCTCATGCTAATAACATAGGTTTGGCAAATCGCCGCCCCAAACTCCTGCTGAAGTCGCCGCATGGCCCGGAAGGTTTCCAGGGCTTCCTTGGTTTTGTCGGAAAACGGTAGCTCAGCGGGCACCAAAGGCCGACGGTTAGACAGTTCCTTCACTAACCACTCGACTCGCTCCGCCTCGCTCAAGTCATCGTAGGTTTTGGGCAAAATCTGGAGATAGTCCACCACCTCATTCAGCGTGTCGGAGTGGCGGGAGCTTTCCTGGCGCATATCCAGATAGGCCAAGTTAAAGCCATAGACCTTGACCTGACAAATGAGATCTTCCAGTTCCTGGCAAGCCAGTCCCGTTTCCAGCAAATTGCGCCGAATTAGCTCCAGTTCATCCAAAAATGCCTGGGCACCTTGGTAAACCGAGCCGGGATGGACTTCGGGCAGTTCTTCGTTAATGTCCTGGAGTTGCTGGAGGCGGGCGTTGCGTTCGCGGGTGTTAATCAGGCGCTGGAGAATATAGGAAAGCTTGAGTCGGTAGGGTTCTTGGCGGTAGCGAATGGCGAGTTTTTCGTAGATATCGGGCATTTTAGCCCGTTCTTGCTCTAGGGACTCCAGGAGTTCCGGCAACACCTCGCTCCAGTGCAGGGACTGGCTCAGGAGGTTGCGCAGTTGCTCGATCGAGTGGATATAGCGCTCCAGAACCAAGCCCCGCTGATAGCAGGCCGTGCGCCAGGTAACCTGGGGGGTCACGGAGGGGTTGCCATCGCGATCGGCCCCCACCCAAGAGCCAAACTTACAAAAATCGTAGTTGGGCGGAGCCAGTTGGGGGAATGTTTCCTTGAGGGACTGGACAAAGCGGCGGTAGAGTTGGGGTGTTGCCTCAAAGAGAACTTCCTCAAAATAGTGGAGGGCGTAGTCCACTTCATCCAAAACAGCAGGCTTAAACTGGTGTAGCTCATCGGTGCGCCACCAGAGGCGGATTTCCTCCGTGAGTTGCTGGCGCAGTTCCGCCGCCTCCCAGGAGTCGGCCAGTTCCGTCGGCTCCAGATGCTCCAAATTATCCAAGCCCCGTAGCCCCCGTGCAATGCGCCGCTGCTTGTCCCGGATCGTGTGGCGCACAATTTCCGTGGGGTGGGCGGTGAACACCAGGCGAATATCCAACTGTTGCAGCAGCCGCTGGATTTGCTGGGGGGGCACGTTGAGGCGCTTGAGCTTGGGGAAAAGGGTTTTGAAGATGATGGGGGCGGGGCGCTTGGGGGCACTGCCCTGGAAGCTGCGCTCCAAGAGACCCGCTTGGGGATCCATCAGGGGCAGATCCTCTGGGGCCGGAGGAAAGAGGGATTCCACTTCGGCGGCGGGGTCTTGGTTGCGGCGATCGTAGATGAGGTGATACTGCCGCTGTTCATAGTGCTGCTCAACGATGTTGATTAACTGGAAGTAGAGCGCAAAGGCGCGGGCTGAGCGAATGGCCTGATTGAGGTCTAAATGCTCAACAACCCGGAGTAACTCTCCAGCCACGGCTTCGGGAGCCTGTCCTTCGGGGGAACTTAAATCCCGCAGTTGGGTCAAAATGTCCACCAATTCCTGGCCACATTCTTGGCGCAGCACAGTTTCCCACAGCTCTTCTATCATCTTCAGACGATGACGGAGAAAGAGGTCTCCAGCCGAAGGAATATCCACAGGAGGGGAATCCGTTGTTGGGGCAACGGCACGAGCGCCAAAGGCATCATCTGAAGAGTACGAGAGGGTTGAACTCATAGGAGGGATCCCTGTTCCTTAAAAGGGTCAGCCACGATCGGTGAATGCCCTGTAAGCCGCGAATAGTATAGCATCCCCCCCCATCGCGGCCCGGTGTCGGGTGATGGGTTTGTTAGGGGAGACTAACAGGGATTTAGGGGGCAGAATCCGTCTCGGTTGAATCCAAATTGGGGGGAATCTTGAGGGTGGGCAGCCGATCGCCCCGCAGCATCTCTTCGCTCATTTCCCCCAGTTCCACCAGGGCAGACAGCAGACCTTGCCCAACCTGTAAGCCCACCAAAACCGAGCCAGTGGCAAGGCCCAGCAGCAGAGAAACAGGGATTTGGGGCGTTAAGGCGGGCAAGGGGGGATCGAAGCTAAGGTCTACGTTGTCGGGGTCTTGGGCCGATCGGGGCAGTCCCCGATCGGCAGCGGCAGAGGGCTGAGAGTTGGGCTGAGGATGGGGCTGAGGATTGGAATTAAGATTCGATAAAGGGACAGTGGGCAGGGCAAACCAGCGGGTCAGCGCGGCCCAAGCGGGGGAACAGTTGCAAGCCATAGGTCTAGAATCACCGTGAGAAAGTCAAGATCAGGGTTGTGGCAGCTTCGCCACCAGCCACCATTAAGGAGAGGTGCTCGATAGAGTCAGGGGACAGGGGGTTAGCAAAGTAGGGGTTAGCCCGGTGCGTCAGGGGCGAAAGGGATGGATGGAATGGCAAGGGTAATGTAAGGCACAAAAATCCCCCTTTGTCTGGGGAATGGGATGCCGTGAGCCGGTTTCCCTCTCTAGAAAAACTCAAGATTTGCGATGAAGAATCATTATGAAATGTTAGAAACAGCAAAGCCATCTTGCAACCCCTAACTGACCCTAACCGCCCCTGACGACTGAAGCGGGAAAACTGTCCCGCCCTCCCCAGACCTTAACAATACCTACAGAATTAACTATGCTTACCGTTGGTTCTCATCCGGTTGTCCCTGCTTCGGCAACCTCTCCCTTAGAGGTGCCCGCCCCCAGCATTACGCCCAGCCCCACGATCGCCGCCCCTACGATCGCCTTTCCCCACCTCGCCCAGCACTTCCAATCGGGCCAAGACCTAGGTCGCTGGGTTCGGGCCTATGTGGAACGTCACGGCATGGTTTTACTCAAGGGATGGCAACCGAGGTCCGAGCAGGGCAAGGGAGAAAGTCATGCAGAGCGCAATCTAGAGCGCAATCTAGACTCAATCATGGCGGACTTTGGTGAGTTTTGCCGATCGATCGGCACCCTAGTCCCCCACAATCCCGGTCAGGATGATTTTGTCTGGCCAATCCGGCCCGTAATCTCCCGTTCTGCCCTCAAAACCTTTTCAGAACATAACCAAGCCGCCCATCTGCACACCGATTCCCAGTATCGGCCCCAACCGGAGCATTTTGTGGCGATGTGTATGGTACAAACGGCCCAGTGTGGCGGCGGGGTCAGTGAATTGTTAGATTTTTGGCGGGTGATTGAAGACTTAGAGCAAACGGCAGGGGGACAGGCGCTGTTGCAGGTGCTGCGCACCCACAAGCTGCCGATCGGGGTGCCCAGCATTTTTCGGGAACCGGGGGATTCGGGCTACATCGAAGCGACCATCCTGGGGGGGGCGGTGCCCTTCCGCTACCGCTATGACACGATGAAGGCGGGGCTAGACCAAGTAGACCCATCCCAGCGGGCGGAGTTGGGGGCGGCCCTCGATCGGCTGGATGCGGTCATCCAAGCCAGTCCCCACCGCCTAGAGTTTCCCCTGGAGAACCAAGATGTTCTTTTGGTGGACAATCACCGCTTTTTACATGGCCGCAAAGCCTTTACCGATCGCGATCGCCTCCTA
>JAYKJG010000341.1:0-3974 GCA_035286285.1 Prochlorothrix sp. | reverse complement strand
ACAGACTGAAAATCGGGCAGAATGGCGGCGGCTCCTGCTTTTTCAAGTTCAGCCGCGCCGTGGGTGGTCGTGAGTCCGACGGTGTAGAGACCGGCCCGACTGGCGGATTGGACTCCGGTGCGGGAGTCTTCAAAGGCGATCGCGGTGATTGTGTTTTGGTCTGTTTTGGCCCCGTTTGCTGGGTCTTGGCCTAAATTTTTGAGTCCTAGCAAATAGGGGGCCGGATCCGGCTTTGCTGCTGCCGCTTCTTCCCCAATGACTAAGGTTTCAAAGCGATCGGCCAGCCCCAGGGTTGCCAACATAAACTCGGCATTGGCCCTAGGCGCGTTGGTGACCACGCCCCGCCGCAGTTCTTGGGCTTCGATCCAATCCAAAAACTCTAGCAGTCCCGGCATGGGCAAGAGCTTTGCCGCTGCCCGCTCCCGAAAAAGCTCTTCTTTATGGTCTGAGAACTGATCAATTTTATGAACCGGCCAGTCTGGAAACAAATCCACCATTAAATCGCGGTTTTTGCGCCCGCTGATGTGGCTGTTGTAAAACGCAGGGGTGAGGGTGATGCTGAAGGTTTGGAGGAGGTCGGCCCAGACTTGGTAGTGGATGGGGTCGGTGTTGGCGAGGGTACCGTCGAGGTCAAACAGGATAGTGGTCAGCATTGGGGTTGGGGGTGCGTTCTGCGGTGCGGGAGTCGGGGGTTGGGCTGAGGGGTTGGGGCAATTGGGCGACTTGGTGCCATTCTTGGACCATAAAGGGTGGCACGGTTAGGACCGAGGGGTGGCGGACATTGCGGATGGGTAAGTAGAGTTTGAGGGGTAAATTCCGATTCTCTGCTTGAATAAAGGCGCTAAGGTCAAACTGGCTAGCGTTTTCCGTTAAATTTGGCTCTTGGCTGGAGACGTTGGGGAATTCCCACACCTGCTCCGGCCCTGTGATCACTTCTAGGTTACGGGACTGGGAGGGGTAGCCCATGCCGGGGTAGCCCACAAGGCGAAGGTGCAGCGCGGTGACCCGATCGCCCTCCTGCCGCTTCAGAAAGATGGCTTGCCATGTATGGTCACGATCGTCGCGAATGCTGTGTTGCGATCGAGAGAGGGTTTGGGTGGTGCTCTCGGTGTAGGTGTGGATGGAGGCTTGGGCGGGGGCGGGGCTGCTGAGGGTGAGGGCGATCGTGGCCAACAGAACTAGAACGAGGCTCACCAGAGTTTGGCTAAAGGAGCGGGTTGGGGTGGGGAGCATGGGCTTGGGTAAACTTTCTTATTATTGCTTTACAAAAGTTTACCGAACCTGCCCCCAGGGATCAATGGGGTGCAGTTCACGTTTGCCAAGGGGCGGACTAAAGTCCGCACTACGAACCTTTTGAGCCAGGTTAGGGGCTGGATTGCTCCCAAGTGAAATGCACCCGATCATTCCCAGGGAGAGAGGAGCAAGGGGATTATTCGGCGCGTTCAGCCAGTTCTAGCCAGCGTAGGGTGCCTTCCTCGATTTTGGTCGTTAAGGCGGCCAGTTGCTCCGTCAGTTTTTGTAACTCGGTAAAGTCACTGGGGGGGCGGTTGTAGATGAAATCTTCGAGGTCGGCTTTTTCGGCTTCCCAGGTGGGAATTTGAGCTTCTAGGGACTCGTATTCGCGGTTTTCTTTGTAGGACAGCTTTTTGGGTTTGGGGTCGGGGGACTGGGGGGAGCGATCGGCCTTGGAGTTTGCCGCCGTTTCCCCAGGGACTTTGGCGGATTTTGGAGTGTCAGGACTGGCTTTTGCAGCTTCGGCGCGATCCTGCTGGGCTTGCTTTTGTTTTTCCCGCTGATAGTCTAAGTACAGGGAATAATTGCCGGGATAGTGACGCAGTTGGCCCTCGTCCTCAAAGGCAAAGAGGGTGTGGACGGTACGATCGAGGAAGTAGCGATCGTGGGAAACCACAATCACACAGCCGTTAAAGTCTTCGAGATATTCTTCCAAGACGGCTAGGGTTTGCACATCCAGATCATTGGTCGGCTCATCGAGGATGAGGACATTAGGGGCTTTCATCAGCACTTCTAGGAGGAAAAGTCGCCGTTTTTCGCCGCCGGAGAGCTTGTGAATCGGGGAATATTGCTGGCTAGGGGGGAACAGAAAGCGTTCTAGCATTTGGGAAGCGGTAATCACGGAACCGTCGGCAGTGGTGATCAGTTCGGCCACATCCTTGAGGTAGTCAATGACCCGACGATCGGCTTGATCCGCGAGGTCATCGGAATGTTGATCGAAATAGCCAATGTGGATGGTGCTGCCCCGCTCGATTTGGCCGGAATCTGGCTCAATGCGGCCTGTGATCAGATCCATTAAGGTAGACTTACCTACGCCGTTGGGGCCAATAATGCCAATGCGATCGTCGGGGGTAAATAGATAGGTAAAGTCCCGAATCAAGACCCGATCGCCGTAGCCCTTGCTGACTCCCTCCATTTCCACCACTTTCTTGCCAATGCGCCGCCCTGGGGTGGCAATCTCGACTTTGCCCTGGGTTTGGCGAAACTCCCGGTTCTGCATCTCGCCAATGCGATCGATCCGGGCTTTTTGCTTGGTACTGCGGGCCTTTGGCCCCCGTTTGAGCCACTCTAATTCCCGCCGCAGAACGCCAGCATGTTTGCGCTGGCTGCTGGCTTCGGACTCTTCCTGTTCTGCCTTTTTGGTTAAATAGTAGCTATAGTTGCCCTCATAGCCCAGTAACTGGCCCCGATCGACTTCGAGAATGCGGTTGGTGACTTGATCCAAGAAATAGCGATCGTGGGTAATGAGCAGTAGCGCCCCTCGGAAGCGCCGCAGGTAGTCCTGGAGCCACTCCACCGACAGGGCATCTAAATGGTTGGTTGGCTCATCCATCAGCAGGCCATCGGGATCCGACAGCAGGGCAGCGGCGATCGCGATCCGCTTACGGTAGCCCCCCGAAAGCGTCCCCACCTTGGCCTCAAAGTCCTCAATGCCCAACTGGCTCAGCACAACCTTGGCTTGGGTTTCCACGTCCCAAGCTCCCGCTGTTTCAATCTCCTGGGACACCCGCGAGAGTTGGGCCATTAAGTTTTCTGGATCCCCGTCTTCAACCCCCTGGCTCAACTGGTGGGAGAGGCGCTCATAGTCCTGAATCAGGGCCATTTGGGGACCGCAGTCTGCGAAAACCTGCTCTAGTACGGTGTGTTCGGGGTCCATCTCCGGCTGTTGCGGCAAATAGACGATTTTTGCCCCGCTGTTCACCCAGCGATCGCCCCCGTCGATCGGCTCTAGCCCTGCAATCATTTTCAGCAATGTGGACTTCCCGGAGCCGTTGGTGCCAATAATCCCCACCTTATCTCCCTCCTCTAGGGTGAGGTTGGCATCGGTGAAAATTTCCTTAATACCAAAGTCTTTGCGGAGCGATCGAAGGGTCACAAGGGTCATGGGGGCACCGAAAACCTGCAACTGCCCATTGTAGGCACATTTGAAGCATATTTGAAGCACATTGGGATCTGCTACCTGGTTGACTGCCAAAATATTTCTGCTGGGGGCACGAAAACCGTGCCCCTACAAGTTGACTGCCAAAATATTTCTGCTGGGGGCACGAAAACCGTGCCCCTACAAGTTGACTGCCAAAACATTCTGCTGGGGGCACGAAAACCGTGCCCCTACAAGTTGACTGCCAAAACATTCTGCCGGGGGCACGAAAACCGTGCCCCTACAAGTTGACTGCCAAAACATTCTGCTGGGGGCGCGAAAACCACGCCCCTACAAGATATTAAGAATCGTAGGGGTCAGGTTTCCTGACCCGTCTGGCCCAGGCGAAGCAAATTCTGAAGCAGATCGTCCCAACTGCGATCGCCCCAGCAAGCTCCTCCGCAGCAACTGATTCAGCACGCTGATCAAGCGCTCTACCATGCCAAGCACCAAGGTCGCAATCAAGTGGTGGTGGCTTCCGCGTTAATGCAGCAGTTGCTGAGGGTGGCTGAATCTTTGGCGATCGTCCCGATCGTCCCCCCCC
>JAYKJG010000340.1:0-10453 GCA_035286285.1 Prochlorothrix sp. | reverse complement strand
ACTCCCGCACCGGAGTCCAATCCGCCAGTCGGGCCGGTCTCTACACCGTCGGACTCACGACCACCCACGGCGCGGCTGAACTTGAAAAAGCAGGAGCCGCCGCCATTCTGCCCGATTTTCAGTCTGTCTTAGCCCTGGAGCCAATTCAAGAATTTTTAGCTCACACCCAGCAGGGTTAAGCCGAACTAAACCAAAGCCCACAAAATCACCTAAACCGCCTCAAGGCAAGTTTTTTTGAGGGATTTAATACCAAATTCGACTAATCTCGATTCGTTGTGGTAGGGGCAATCCCCCCGTGGTTGCCCCTGTATTTGGCTGGTCGAGGGTCGGCACAGGGGCACGACCCCTACCCGTTTATTCTGTTTCAGGCTCAACGGATTTGGTATAAGACCCCATCAAACCATAAACTAAACCTGCCCTCTTGACAGTAAACCCCAAAGGGCAAGCCCAACCGCCACCACTGCCACCGCAAACAACAAAAAGCGGTTGGTTTGGGGCAGGGCTTCCCCCAACTTCAGCGGTTCCGCATCGCTGGGACGTTCCGGGGGTTTCGGCTGCGATCGCCCGCCGCTGCTGCGTCCCGCAGCCCGTTGATAGTCCCGCTCACTGGCCTCCACTGCCGACAGGTCAGGAATTTCAACTTGCCACTCCGGGCGAGCATTCAACTTCGGCGCTTCTAGAATGTATAAAATGCGGGAGCTTTGCTTACGAGTCTCGGAATCGGGATGTTTTTCTAGCCTACGGCACAAATCCCGCGCTTCCTGAAGATTTCCCCCCGCTTCATAGGCCATCACCAAGGCCAGTTGCACTTCCGCCCCAAAGATCGTATTGGGGTTAATTTCGGCGATCGCCGCTTCATAGGCATCAATCGCAGTGCGATAGCGCCCCCGATCGAAGGCCGCTTTCCCCGCCTCATAGTATTGTTTTGCTTTTGCCTTAGCTAGATCCTGGGGAGAAGGGCTAGTCGGCGACGTTTGGCTCATAGTTTCAGGATAGTTAAAGCGTTAACACCGTTGTCAACCCAACCTGGGTTAAAAAGATCATTTGCACGATCGGGTAGGGGTCGTGCCCCCGTGCCGACCCCAAACGCATCATTTGCACGATCGGGTAGGGGTCGTGCCCCCGTGCCCACCCCAAACGCATCATTTGCACGATCGGGTAGGGGTCGTGCCCCCGTGCCGACCCCAGTGAAATTCAGGGCAACCACGGGGGGATTGCCCCTACAAATAATCCTCGCTGTCAGCGTCAGGGGGAGCATAGCGGAGGTTGAGAGGTTGGCGCGGGGATTGTGGTGAAGATTGCGGCGATCGGCGGGGTTGGATCGGGGGAATTTGGACCGGAGGCCGATCGAAGGCCGGATCCTCTGGGGAGAGGTCCATCGGCTCAGCAGCACTCACATCCCAAACCTCACCGCCGCTGCTTTGGTGAGCAGAGTAGCCTTGGGTACCCGCGTTCCAGCTTGTATCCCACACGCCAGCGGTATTTTCCCGATCGTTACCATAACCCCAAGTGCTCCGGTCCGCGCCCCGGTTGCGGCCAGGGTTAGCACCAGCGTTAGGGCGGCGGTTACCGGGGAAACGAGCCTCTGGGGCAGCATAACCCCGATCGGCTTCGCCATAGCCCATATCGTCGTAATCCTGTGGGTCGTAGCGGCGATCGTCGAGGCGGCGGCTGCCATTGCTGCCAGACGGGCGATCGAAGGAACGGCCTGAAGCAGGGGAGGAAGCAGGCGCAACGGGTTGACGCAGCGGACGATCGCCAGGGCGGCGGCTGGATTGATCCCAATCGTCGTAACCCCGATTGTTGTAACCCCGATCGCCGTACTCCCGATCGTCATAGCCCCGATCGCCAGAACCCTGGGCAGCATAGCCCCGATTGTCGTACTGCCGATTGTTATAATCCCGATTGTTATAATCCCGATCGCCCTCATTGCGGAGGGCAGCGCGATCGGGCCGTCGGCCCGAAGGACGAGCATTAGAGCGGGGGCGGCGATCGGCGGGGGCAGCAACATAACCATGGCGATCGGGGCCGATCGGCTGCGCCACCCAAGACCCATCAGCAGACTGGGCCACTTCCGCAAAAACCCGCTGACTCACCTCCAAAAACGTATCCCGCCGTAGATAAGGATAGTCACTCACCCACAAATCCCGATTGGGCAGATAGGCATCGCTAATTTTGCTAATTCGGCTTAAATTCTTTTCCTGGGAGAGCAGCAGCAACTGCACCGGCATTCCGGGATAAATCGTCTTGTGATCCCGTAGAAAGGGAGCTTGCACCAAAGTCCGGAAACCGCTCTCATCTCCAACCTCTAGGTTAATGCGCCGCTCCCGATCTTCCACAATCACCAATTCCCCGCGCTTATTGACGGTTTCCTCCGTCCCGATTAACTCCTCCGTCACAAAGGCATCCAACACCTCCCCCTGCCACAAACCCGCATAGGGATAGCGGCGATAGGTGCGGTTGCGGAGGCTAGCGCCATAAATAGGGTACCAAAACCAGTAAAGGCCGGTCGCGATGCCAAAAATAAAGCGGCAGAAGCCAGAAATCTCGTTATCACGGGTGGCAGCACCAATCACCAGCACCACAATCAGAGCCGTGACAGAAATCAACAAACGCTTCAGCAAATCCTGGGGTTTGCCCCAGTAATGGTTGTACTGATCCCCCGTGGCAACAGCGGGAATCAAGGTTTCGACGGTTTTGCGAGTGAGGGGAATCAGCATGGGTTAGGGAGGGGTTGGGGAATCCCACGATCGGGACTGCGACCAGTCAGGACTGCGGCAGAGCAAGATTGCGACTCGCGATCGCAACCCACATCACAACCGATCCAGACCGCAACAGAACAGCGCACCGATACGTTCACGTTTCTATTCTATAGGGCACCCCGAATCTATAGGGAACCCTACCCCACCCAACCGCAACATTAACCCAAGCTCAGGCCGGACGATCGCAAGCCCATCCCCTCCAGTTGCTGTCAACCCTGGGATCCCCCAAACCCTGGGATCCCCCTAGGCTTCCCCCGCCATCACTCCGCTGGAGCCAACTCTGCCAAGGCTTCCATGGCATGGGTCGCCGACATCAAAGCCGGACCCCCACCCATAAAGACCGTCACACTCAGCGCCTCCAAAATCTCCTCGCGGGTTGCCCCGGCCTGAAGCGCCGACTGGGTATGGAAAGCAATACAACCATCGCAGTGCTGGCTCACCCCGATCGCCAAGGCAATCAGTTCCTTAGTTTTTGTGTCTAAGGCACCCTCAACGGAAGATTGCTTGCTGAGGGCATAGAATGCCTGCATAAAATCCGGGAGGGCGCGGCTTAACTGGGCCGTTTGCCGTTTAATGCGCTGCATTTCTTCGCGATAAGTCATGGCTCAAGTCTCCCTGTCAGAATGGCTATATTCTACCATCTGGGAATATAGCTTTACACTAAGTTTTGATCGCCATGCCCCGATAAAACGTCCCCCCGATCGCCGGTAAACCCGGAGCCTCAAACCGCTCCCAAGTACAGTCCTGAAACCACTGCCCCACCCTCGCCGCAATCTCCCGATCGAGGTGGCACCCATCCGCAATTACCCGCTCTAGCGGAGTCAGTCGCCGTTGCCACCGCTGCACCTCAGGTCGCTCCGAAAGACCATGCTCAATAAACAAAAATCGACCACCGGGCTTCAAAACCCGATGAATTTCCCCCAAAGCTTGGTCTAAACTCGCAATACTGCACAGGGTCCAGGTGCTAACCACCGTATCAAAGCGATCGTCCGCCATGGGTAAAGACTCCCCGGCCAACTGTTGCACCTCTAGGGGAATCTGGGTTTGGGCAAGGCGGGGCTGGGCAAGCTTTTGCATTCCAGGGTTGGGATCAATGACGCTGAGGGACTGGACCCGATCGCCGTAGTAGGGCAAATTTAAGCCCGTGCCAAAGCCAATTTCCAGGACATCCCCGATCGCCGCCGCTAACAGTTGCTGTCGGTAGGTCTGGAACGGCTCCCCCGCCATCAGCCAATCCAATAAACGCGGGAAAACCCATTCATTGTAGAGATTCATAGAGGTTTATACAGGTTTATAGAGGTTTATAGAGGTTTATAGAGGTTTATAGAGGTTTTACAGAGATCGATCCAGATCAAGGTCTCGATCGCGACGCTAGAGCGTCAGGGCAGACCATTCTCCTGACCTTAGGATTGCACCTCCTCAGACAAAGCCGGAAGATCAATCTCAACCTGAGTATCCAACTCCCACACATGCCGCTTACTTAACAGCCAATAGGTGTACATTTGCCCTTTACCTTTCACCGCAATATTACCCCGCTCCTCTAGGCGATACTGGTGCTTCAAACGCTCATAAACCGCCTCGCTGACTTGAATTCGGCCCGGTTCCGCCAAAGTCTCCATCCGGGAAGCCACATTCACCGTATCTCCCCATAAATCATAGGTAAACTTCTTAACCCCAATCACCCCCGCAACCACCGGCCCGGTGTGGATCCCAATGCGGATCTGGAGGATTTGGTTATGTTGGCGGCTGAAAATCCCCATCGCGTTAATCATCGCCAGCGCCATTTCCGCAATCACAGCGGTGTGATCCTCCCGGTAGACCGGCAACCCCGCCGCCACCATATAGGCATCCCCGATCGTCTTAATTTTCTCCAGCCCTAACCATCCCGCCAACTCATCAAAGGTCGAAAAAATCTCATTCAGAATACTCACTAGCTCAGAAGCAGGTAAATGGCTAGACAGGGGCGTAAAATTAACGATATCTGCAAATAAGATCGTCACAGATTCAAAATTCTCGGCGATCGGGCGGATATCCTGCTTCAGTTGGTCCGCGATCGACGGCGGCAAAATATTCAGCAACAACTGGTCAGACTTCGCCCGCTCCAACCGCAACGCCTTTTCCACCTCATAGCGGGCCTGGGTCATGGCGATCATTTCCCCCACCAACTCCAACAGTTGGATCGTATCTTCGCTCCAGTAGCGATCGATCTGGCTACTATCCAGCCCCACCCAACCCACCACCTTCCCCATGTGGTGCATCGGCACCAACAACAACGCCGCCACCCCCGTCCGGGCCATGGCCAACTGATCCCGCTTACCCTCCAAGGGCAAAACCGTACTCCGGTCAATGCACACCACCTCCCCAATCTGATACTTGTAATAAAGCCAGGGCAAAGTCTCCATCTCCGCCCCCTGGATAAAAGACTGCTCCAAGCGGCTTTCACCCTTCTGCCACTGGTAGGTCACCATAAATTGATTGCGCTGGGCTTGGAACCGCACCAAATAGCAGCGATCGCTGTTGGTATAGAGGCCCACCTGGCGCAGGGCATACTGAGTCGCCGGGGCAATCTCCTCATTAATTAAATGCTGGGAAATTTGCCGTAAGAGATTATCCCGCTGTGCCCGATCGGCCAAGGCTGCGGTCCGCTCCTCCACCCGATTCTCCAGATCTTCGTTAGCCTGCTCCAAATCCCGCAGAGACTGTTGGAGTTGTGCAGCCATTTGGTTAAAGGACTGGGACAGAATCTGGACTTCCCGGATACTGCTATTAACCTCTTGCTGGGGTTGCCAGTTGCCCTCCGTCATCACCAAACTGGCTTCCGTAAGCTCAGACAGCGGTCGAGAAATGCGCCGCGAAGTCACAACACCCACCCAGGTCGCAATTCCTACCGCAATTAAGCACAACAGCAGCGTTGTTCGGGTACTATCCTGGATTTCCCCCATAAAATCGGCCTCAGGCAACACCATCACAATCAGCAGATCAAGGCCATAGGGATCCTCAAAGGGAACCAGTTGCACCCATTGCACCGATTGATTAACCTCAAAAGCCAGTTGCTGGGGCGATCGAATCTGCCCTAGTCCATCAAATTCCTGGAGAATTTGCCGCATTGTGCCCTGAACAAGGGGATCATTGCTGTCGATCGCCTGCATCAACGCCTTATCCTCCCCCTCTCCCACCGTTAAAGGGTCATCCGTAGAGCTAGAGAGCAGCACCCCATCCCGGTTAATAATAAAAGCCTCCCCCGCCTGACCAATCTTGAGATTCTTCAGAAAATTCCGCAAATCATCCGTTAACAAAACATCCGTCGCACAAACCCCCACTAAACGCTGCCCTGTACTGTCATAAACGGGCTGACTCGCCGTTAAAGCGGGCTTCTGGCTAGAAAAAGCCAGATAAACATCCCCCCAAACTGGCTCCTCATCCTGCTTGGCCGCTTTGTACCAAGGCCGTTGGCGGGGATCATAGGCTCCCGCATTGCGGAACATCTGGCCCCGGTTGCCCATGTGATCGGCATAGAAATGAAACTGCTGGTACTGGGTGTTATCATTGGCGTTCCAAATACCCAGGGAATCATGGGTATCCAGCAGCCGCATCGCCCCCAAAAACTCTCCCTGCTCGTTGCCACAGTAAATCGAGTAGATATAGGGCGAAATTTTCAGTTGGCGCAGCAGGGCAGCGGCTTGGTGGCCTTGGCTCAGGGGCAGTTCTCCTTGGATAAAAGCAGCGGCACTGAGTTGGTTGATGGCGTGGGGCGTGGCAAAGTAAATGTTAAGTTCTTGCTCAATGCGGGCCGTTAGCTCACTCTGCACCTGTTCCGCCAGATTTTTAACCGCTTGTTGACCATTGCGGAAGGACCAGTAGGCCACCAACCCTGTCACCCCCACAATTTGCAGCAGAAAGGGGATCAACAAAACCAGGCGGAGGGGCATACGCCGCTTAAGCTTGAGGGCCAACGCTAGGGGGGACAACTGGGACATGCAGATGAGGCACGTAAAGGGAAGGGGAAGTCGAGCAGTAATCAGCAGGGGAAAAGTCAAAATCCAACCCGGTTGATGCCCCCATCAATCAACCTATTCTACACAAGGGGTTCCCACTGTTACGAAACGTAGGCTATGCCTAGGCTACGGATAGGCCGCGTACTAGCAACCCACAGGCTGCGGATCGGTTACCCCTAGGCTGCGTGTGCAGGGTGCCCTGGGTCAGCGCTTTGCTTCAGAATAACCTGCCTGTAGGGTGTATCCCCCGTTCGCCCCTGGACAGTCGGTCCAGCTATCCCACAACAACCCCTTGGGTGGGATGGGCCAGAGGCCCGTCTCAGGTGGGATGCTGATTGACGGACAAAAGGGGGGCAAACCAAGGCGCAGAGGGCGGGGCAGATTTCTTGACCCCTAACACCTGCCTTTTCTGGGCCAGCACGTTGCCCTCAGGATTTCCCCTGGCTTGGCGATCGCCGCTGCCGCACCAAGAGATAGAGAAAATATGGCCCCCCCAACAGCGCCGTAATAACACCACAGGGGATTTCGATCGGGGCAAACAGCAAACGCCCCAGCCCATCGGCCCCCACCACCAAAATGCCCCCCATCAAGGCCGCCGTGGGCAAGAGCCGATCGTGGAGCGCCCCCACCCATTGACGGGCCAAATGGGGAGCCATCAAGCCCACAAACCCCACACTCCCCGCCGTCGCCACCGCGATCGCCGTTAACAGCACACTACAACCCAGCAGCCAGCGCCGCTGCCCCAGGTCCACCCCCAAGCCCTGGGCCACCTCTTCCCCCAATGCCAGGGCATCTAAGGTCCGCCCCTGCCCCGTCAGCCCCAACCCCAGGACGATCGGCCCCAACCCCAGCCCCAACACCTTGACCTGATCCCAGGTGCGCCCATAGACGCTCCCCGTCACCCAAAACAGGGCTTGGTTCACCTGCCGCAGTTCCCCCAAGGTCAGCAACACCTGCACCACCGCCGTTGCCCCCAGCCCCAAGCCCAACCCCACCAACACCAAGCGCAGGGGGCTAAAGTTGGCCCGGTTCAGCAGCAAGGTCAGCAGCAGGGCAGCGGTTAAGGCACCGACGATCGCAGCCAAGGGCAACAGCCACAGGGCACCCGTGGGGTACAAAATCACCAAACTGAGGGCACCCACCGCAGCGGCACCGGTAAAGCCCAGGGTACTGGGGGAGGCGAGGGGATTACGGGTTAAGCCCTGGGTCAGCGTACCCGCCAAGGCCAAGGCCATGCCGGTGCCCACCGCGACCAAGGTGCGGGGCAACCGCAGATGGTACAGCACCCACCGCTGCCCCGCAGATAGCCCCGGTTGCAACCCCGCGTCCCACCGCCCCAGTCCCCATCCCGCCCCTAGATCATCGAAGGGCCAACCCACCAACACACCCTGGAACCAGTGCCCCAGGGCATACAGCCAATCTTGCAGCACGGCCCCCCCGGACAGCGGGATTTCTCCCCCCAGCAGGTTCAACAGCATCACAGCCAAAAGCAGGCTCGTTAGGAACAGTTGGGGCATAGCAGGGGAACCCAATGAAGACAGAAGGGGGCACAGCGTAGCGTAGGACCGGTAAACCTGGGGTGCATTTCACGGTTGCCAAGGGACAGCCGAGACGGCCATCCCACAAGAGCCGGGTGCATTTCACTTTGGAGCAACCCAGCCCCTAACCGGACTCAAAGGCTCGTAGTGCGGACTTTAGTCCGCCCATTGGCAAAAGTGAAATGCACCCCAAGAACCTTGGGGGGGATGTGCCTCTCCAGCCCGTCCAAAGTGAAACGGACCCGGTAAACCTAGGGTGCGGCTTAAGGTTGCGCAGGGACCGACGATCGGGCTAGCCCACGATCGAGAACCGGCACGATCGAGAACGGGATGAGGCCGAAGGGTGCCGGGGTGTATCCCACTTTGAAGATATTTTGGTAGGGGTCGTGCCCCCGTGCCCACCCTCTTCGGCCCAAAACCGGGGCAACCACGGGGGGTTTGCCTCTACCCGATCGGTTAACCCGCTAAAGTGAAAGAGTCCCTAGCCTTATAAACTTAACCTCCCAGCGTCTCCGCTGGCTTCCAAGGCTACACTTTGCCCATCCTCACTGTTCCTAATCCCCTTTTACCTCTCACCCATGGCTGCTGTTCCTGAGACGATCGAGGCCGGTTCAGACCCCTCCCTCGCCCCCTCCGGCGAGACCCCCTATGATCTCTGTTGCCGGGAATTGGTGGGACTCTTGGAAGCCCGCTATCCTTTGGTTTTTCTGCGATCGAGCGATGAGGCCCGCGCCCAAGCCTGCTGCGTTCAAGCCTACCAAACCCTGCTGCACCAGTCGCAAATGGGGGCCGGATCCCTGGAACGGTGGAGTAGTAGCGCCGGGTTTCAGGTGTGGGATGCGGCGGCGACCCTCCGGGAACTGGAGTGGAAAAACCCCGCTACGCCGCCGCCAGGGATTATTTCCGTACAAGCGTCCCTGGAAAAGCTCCGGGAAGCCTTTAAGGTGGCACTGCACCACTACGATCGCCCCTATGTCTACCTGTTGCCAGACTGGGCAGACTTAATGGAGGGGACCGATCGGGCCAGCCTCGCCCGCCAACTCAAAGAGCTAAGCCTAGCCATTGAGCGGGCCTCAGCCCAGCCCCGCATGACGTTGATTATTATTGCTGCTGACTGGCAAATTCCAGCCCTCCTGCGCCAAAATGTCCATCTACTCGACCTAGCCCTCCCCAATGGCGAGGAACTCTACCAAAAAGTCTTCCAGCCGATCGCCCACCAAACCCAACTCAGCGCCGCCACCGCCCACCACTTAGCAGAACAGGCCCAAGGCATTTCCCTCCAAGCCGCCCAACAGGCCACCCGCCTCATCACGAGCCATCACCTCTGGGCAGAACCGCGCCAAGCCACTAGCCTACTCCTAGAAGTCAAAAAGCAAGAAATCCGCAAAACCGGGATTTTAGAATATTACGTGCCCCAGGGTGGGGGTTTAGAGTCTGTGGGGGGGCTAGGGAGCCTCAAGGCATGGGTTGCGCGGCGGGAAGCCTGGTTTGAGCAGGACCACAGCCCCGCCTTGCGGCCCAGGGCGATTTTGCTGGAGGGACTGCCCGGTTGCGGGAAAACCTTAATTGCACGGGCGATCGCCCAGGAATGGGGGGTTCCCCAAATTAACTTTGAAATTTCTCGCCTTCAGTCCAAGTGGGCCGGGGAGTCGGAAAGTCAAACCGTTGCCGCCCTGGCCGCGATCGAAGCCTCTTCCCCCAATATCCTGTTTGTTGATGAAATTGAGAAAGCCTTTGCGGGAGTTGGCGGCGACAGTTCCGGCATTATGACGCGGCAGTTGGGGATGTTCCTCACCTGGCTCAATGACCACACCCAGCCCATTTTCTTGATTGCCACATCGAACGATCGCAGCCAACTACCCCCAGAATTGTTCCGAGCAGGACGCTTTGATGAGATCTTTGTCGTCATGCCGCCCGATCAGCGGGAACGGGAGGAAATTCTCCGCAAACGGGCCAAAATCTATGGGGTCAGTCCAGTACCAGAGTCGGTTTTGCCGGAGTTAATTGAAAAGACCCAAGGCTTTTCTGGGGCAGAATTGGATAAATTAGTCCGGGAGACCCGCTATTTATCAGGACTCGATCGAATGCCCACCCCAGCCCAGTGGCGACAGTGCTTAACGCTGATTACCCCCCAGTTTCGATCGGCAGATATGCAGAC
>JAYKJG010000339.1:0-8061 GCA_035286285.1 Prochlorothrix sp. | reverse complement strand
AATCCTACAAGGAGGTAGACCGTTGGAGCCTGTACCGCTTCAGTTATCAACTCAACCTCTCTGGATACAGCGTTTAAGCACAACACCAGAGGCAATCGCTGATTTTTGTCAGCGCTATCAAATCATTGAGTTCGCCTTGTTCGGGTCAGTGTTACGGGAAGATTTTGAGGCAAACAGTGATGTGGATGTGTTAGTCAGTTACGCACCCGATGTGCAACTCCGTTGGGCGGAGTGGTGGGGGGCAAAAACTGAGCTGGAGCAGCAGTTTGGTCGATCTGTGGATTTAGTGGAAAAAGCACTACTGCGGAACCCCTACCGTCGAGCCGAGATTTTAGCGACCTGCCGAGTGATTTATCGCAATGAGTAATCGAAATTTGGGGTCATTGTGGGACATGCTTCAAGCGATCGGGGAAATCCAGGAAGATAGCTATAAGCTGGATTACGCTGATTTTCTGGAAAATCGAACAGTGAGGCGGGCCGTAGAGCGAAATTTTGAGATTTTAGGAGAAGCAGCACGCCGAATTTCACCAGAGTTCCAGAAGAGTCATCCTGAGATAAACTGGAGTAACATCATTGGGCTACGTAATGTTTTAGCGCACCAATACGAAGTGATTCGTTATGAAGTCCTCTGGGGAGTGATTGAAGAGGACCTGCCACCGCTAAAGCTGAAAATTGAAGCGCTATTGCAGTCGATTAAGCATAAATAGTCTGAATCAGTAAAAATCCTCACCCTAACCCTCAATAAGACCACTACTCTCCACCAAAAACTTGAGAATGCCAATCACTCGACTCCCATCCTCCAAAGCATAAAAATAGCTATCGATCGTCGCTACCCCACCCTCCAGCGCCAAAAACTGCCACAAAACCCCATCGGTGACCACCCCATAGATCGGAGACACAGGATTTCCTTTTTTCTCATTAAAAACCCTCGCTGCCTCCATTCCCGCAATACACTGCGGTAACCCACTGCCTAGATCCGACTTCTTCGCCTCCACCAAAACCACAACCGGGTCCGTAATATAAAGCTGATTCTCGCTCTTACTGATTAAACCATCGGGATTTCCCGTTAATCCTCGCGCTTGATCCACATTAAAGCTATTTTCCAGAAAAAAGCTAATAACACTATGCTGACTTAGCTCCAGAAGGACATTATCAACAATCAGCGCTTGTCGCGCACTTTCGGTATTGATGCGGACCGCCTTGGTATAGGCCAGTTTCATCGTCTCGGTAAACCACGGCGTTAATTGCACCGGCTCAACCTGTTGGTAGAGTTCATACCCAGATTTAATCTGAATTCCTAGCTCTTGGTTGATTTGTTCCAAAGTTTTGAAATCACTATAGGCCATTGGTATCCCAGGGTGTCTCGTTAGGGTTTGCTGCTGCTATTATGCCATACTTAACCAGCTAAACACTTGATTAGCCGTCAATGCAAGGGTCAGACCGGGCAGCATCGCCAAATTCTGATCACCTCGGCAGAGTATCGGCTGCTGCTGTGGTAGAAACACCAAAACACTGCGATCGTCCGGATCAACAAACCAACCCAAATCACTCCCCTGCTCCAAACAGTAGAGAATCTTATCCAAAACCTGATTAGGTCGCTGTTCCGGTGACAAAATCTCAATCACCCAATCCGGCGGCAGCGCAAACTGATCCGGCACCTCCCCCTCCGGCGTAAACAGAATCCGCTCCCATCGAAACACCGCCACATCCGGCACCACCGATCGTGTCCCGAAACTACACCGTAATTCTGGGAAGGCATAGGCTAACTTTGCCTCTTCCGCCACCAGATTAATTGTTGTACAGAGTTTTGCCTGTAAACGGCTATGTCTTCCCTTAGGTATTGGTTTTTGAATGATTTCGCCATTACTATACTCACAGGCAGGCTTTGTCTCTGGCTGTTGTAGAAACGCTGCTAGGGTCAGTGGCTGCGACAGTGCTTGGACCATAGGGGAAAATCCTCAAAACCTCCATAAATTCTAGCATATCTCTAGATTTGCCTTAAATTTGCCTTAAATCTGCCCTAGATTTGCCTTAAATTTGCCCTAAATAGCCCCTTGGTGTAATCAACCAGTCCCCATGGCGATAGGTGCTAGCATTGCCAATTAAGACCGTGGTCAGCATATCTACATCCTGGGTCAGAAACTCCCCTAACGTAGTCAGGGTCAGGGTTTGGTCGGGGCGATAGGCCGATCGCACCAAGGCTACCGGTGTTTTGGGCTGACGGTGCTGGAGGAAAATCTTTTGGGCCTGAATCAGGGGTTCTCGACGGGTTTTAGACTGGGGATTGTACAAAGCTATGACAAAATCAGCCGCTGCTGCTGCCTGAAGCCGCTTTTCAATTACAGGCCAGGGGGTCAGCAGATCACTGAGACTAATGGCACAAAAATCATGCATCAGAGGCGTGCCCACCTGAGCCGCCGCCGCCTGAAGGGCCGTGATTCCCGGAAACACCTGCACTGCCGGGGTTTGGCCATCCCAGCCCTGGCGACTGAGGGACTCCAGCACCAGCCCCGCCATGCCATAAATGCCACTGTCCCCCGACGAAATCACCGCCACCTTTAGCCCCCACTGGGCCAGTTCGATCGCCCGCTCCGCCCGTGCCCGCTCCTGGGTAATGGGCAGCGCCTCAATCATTTGTGCCGATCGCAGCAAGGGCCGCACTAAATCAATATAGAGACCATAGCCAATGACCACATCTGTTCCAGTGAGTGCTGCTTGGGCAGCGGGGGTAATTTGGCTAATGGCCCCCGGACCTGTGCCAATGAGGGCTAAAGCGCCCGGTTTTCCGATGAGTTCCCGATCGGCCTGGGCGATCGCCACGGTTACCGCTCCGGGCTGATCCGGCTGGCGATAGAGGTGCTTAGGCACGATCAAGGCTGCTTTTTCAGGAGAATCAGCGCTATAGCCTGCTCTGCGCCGTGCGGCTGCCTCAGCGACGCTAGGGGTGCCCACTTCTCGCTCAACAACGGCGGAGGGGTTGGGAACCGGGATCGATCGCAGTTGCTCCGGCGTAAAACAGGATAAAGGCCACTGTCGATCGCCACAGACCTGCAACAGTCCCGGCTCATCCCCTTTCAGATCCAGGGTTGCCACTCCGGCGATCGCGGCTGGAGCTAACTGATACTGGCTGAGGGTTTGGGCGATCGCCGCTTCAATAACTGCGGCTGGGGTACCCCGCTCACAGCCAATTCCAAGCCATAGCACACGGGGATGCCAGCAAATAAAGGGTTTGAGGCTGGAAACTTGACTAGAAGTCGTAATCCAAACTTCTGCTGCGCAATCTTGGCTTTGGGAGTCATCCTCTGGCACCAGTTGGGACCATGGCGATCGCCCAGCCGATTGTCCAGCCGATTGCCCAACCGATCGCCACAGCGTTGATCCGGCCTGTTGATGCACCGCGATCGGTAACCCTTGGGCAAAGGCCGCACTGACCGCCGTCCAGTCCCCCGCCCCCCGCTGCCAGCCAAAGGGCTGACCCAACAGATCGATCGCCCCCAATCCCTGCACCGCCGAGGCTCCCGTCAAGACTGGCGTTGCCCCTAATAATTGGGCGATCCCTTGGGCCAGTCGATCGGCCCCCCCTTGGTGACCACTGCACAGGCTAACGACAAACTGCCCCGCCTCATCCACCACTACGACTGCCGGATCCGTTGCCTTGTCCTGCAAAAGCGGCGCAATTAGGCGCACCACGGCCCCCGTCGCTAAACTAAAGACAAATCCTTCGTAATTGGCCCAAATTTGCCCTAGGGTTTCCCGTAAGCTGGGATCATAGGCGTGGCAGAGGTGGGGAGGCAGGCTAGGGGCGGAGAGGTTGCCGGGAGTACTGGGGGCGATCGGGGTGGGGTTGGGGGGTGCTTCGGGGGAAGCTGGGGGCCGATCGGCGAGGGCTGCGAGAACCTTGGCTGAAGTCCAGAGCGGAATCCGGAAATCGCCACAAAGACGGGCTAGGGTCTTGATTCCCCCTTCCGTAGTGGTAATGGCTGCCATGGTTTGCGGTAACCCCTGATACCCTCGCCAAGGCGTGATTTGCTTAGCCATCAGGAGATCACAGCGCTCCACTACTAACTGACTGGTGTCTTGGTGCAGATAACCCTGATTGGCATAGAGTTGGGTCGCCTCTTTGAGGATGCTCACAGTTTCAATCCAAATGGTGTTGTAGCCCCGATCGGCGATCGCCCGCTCCAACTGCTGCACCAGCCATTTGCCCAGACCCAGACCCCGCGCCTGGGGCAAGAGATAGAGTTTGCGCATTTCGACGGAGCGATCGGGGGGATTGAGCGTAGAGCGATCGAAAGGATGACTCTGCTGATCGTCCCGATCGGGCTGGGATTGATCCCCTCCAGCGATCGCCGCTCCACCTTGAAACTGGCCAAACTGCCCCGACTCCACCGGGTAGTAGGCCCCGGTGCCGACCACAACCCCATACTGCTCCACCACCCAAAATTCACCCCCCTTCGCCCAATAGTAGTCTTCAACCGCTAAAATATCGCGATCGGCGTTGTCGGGCTGCCAATACAGGCCATATTCTGCTAAAACTGACCCAATTAAGTCAGCCACCGCTTGGCGATCGGACGGTCGCCAGTCCCGAATCAGATAGTCTTGGTAGAAGCAGTACATAATGGGCTGAGGGTAAGGTGAACTGGGGGTAAGGTGAACTGGGGGTAAGGTGAACCTGTCGTTAACTTTAATGGAGTAAGGCAAACCTGTAGTTAACTCTAATGGAGTCTGTACATAAACCCATGAACCGTTAGAGGGCAATGCGGAACAATTGGCTTAATTCTCGCCGATAGCCCTGGAGATGGCTGGGAAACCCCTGGCAGTGGTGGCAATAGAGCAATTCTTGGGCCGAGGCGACGGATAAACCCAAGGCCAACCGATCGGCGACGGTGAGCAATCTTTGCAGAAATTGCCACTGTTGTTCTAGGGTCTGGCGATCGGTGCCCTCCAGCAACTGTCCTAGGCTTTGGTGAATAAACTGCTCTAAACTGCGCTGAATTTCCGGTAAATCAAGTTGGCACTTGAAATACTCAACTTCCTGGGCAAGATCCTCTAAATGGGTCAAATAACCCTGGCTGGTTTGATACCAGTCTTGGTCAGGGTGGTGACCCCAAACCGTTAGGGCTTGGTGCCATTGTTCCATGACTTGATGGATCTGGTAACCCAGGGCGATTTCTGCGGCGGCTTGGAGTTCACGGGGGGCCGCAAGGCGATCGCGCTGAAACGCCATCAAAACCCCGTAGTTACTGCGGTAAACCTGGTTATAAAGCTGGTTAAGGCGCTCTAGGGTTTCATGGGTGAGGTGGTGCATAATGCGGTGTCGCTCTTCCGCCAGCAAATTTTGCAGATTGTAAACCTGAGCGCCACTGAGCAATTGATTCATCCGTAACACCGTCTGGGCCGCACTCCCCTCCCGTAAAGCCTCGAAAATCTCCTGCTTAAAGTGGCCATAGGCCCGTTGTCCCTGAAAACGCTCAACACAGCAGTGAAAATCCCAGCCCCCCAGGTGCAGCACCGCAAACACAAAGTGCTCACTCTCCCAGGTCATGGCCGAGACCAGCCGCACCTGCCCCACGGCTAAGGTCACATTGCCCAGCCGCTGTCGGTGATAGTCCTCCACTTGGGTGCCATAGCAATACAGGCACGAGGGGGCCGTGGGCTGGGTCGATCGGAACAAATTCAGCAATCCTAGGGGCATGGGGGCGGAAGTAGGGGAGATCCGTTCAAGACCCTCGGATAATTGAACCGGATCGGTCAATAGGGAGCGAATTCCGTAGTGGGCTGCGATTTGCTCTAGGGGAATTTGGCAGGGCTGGACTAACTGCCGGTAGACCTCGGCTCCCTGGGCAAACTGGGGTACATTGCTGGGGGCAAGGGCGAGGTATTGGAGAAATTCTGCTTCTAGGGAAATCCCTGTTAGCTCTTCGGCAATTTCTAAAGCACGGGCCGCATAACAGAGGATTTGCACGCCCTCAGGACGGGAAATCTCCTCAAAAAACCAGCCACAACTGGTATACATCAGGAGGGCATGGCGCTGCATTTCCAGCAGGCGCAGGGTACAGACCTGTTCTTCGGGGGAGAGGGGGGCACTCTGGTGGGCTTCTAAAAAGGTGCGCACCCGATCGGGGTGGCGATCGCCCAGCATCTCCCCATAGGCATCCCGCGCCCCCCAGGGATCCTGCAATAACCGCCCCCCCCAAGTTTCATAAATCTCCACCAACTGATCCCGCAGCCAGTCCAGTGCATCTCGGAGGGGTTGCCGCCAGTGCTGCTGGGTTTCGCCCTCCTGGCCACAGCCACAGTGCCGCTGCCAGCGATCGACCCCATGGCTACAACTCCAGGCCGTCATGGGCTTTAGCTCCACCTCCCAGGTGGGGGGATTGAGGCTGAGATAGTGGGCAAAATTGGTCACTGTCCAGCCCCGTTGGGGAAAAACCCGTCGAAAAGCATAGGCAAGGCATTTTTCCGCGCCTTTGCGATGGTGGCCAAAGGTTTCCCCATCCGTAGCCATGCTCAGCAATTGAGCCGGTCGCTGATCCCCCTTAATGGCCGTATTGAGGCGATCGCCCCAGCGCTGGGCATTGTTGAGCAAGTCCGCAAAGCTCATGTCGCGGGAGATGGGGCCGTCGTAGAAAAAGATGTCGATGTAGGGCAGACTGGAGGTGGAGGGGTTTACCAGGGCTTCTAAGGAGGTCTCCCAGGGAGAATTAAGGGTTGAGGAGGCGGTGGTGGGGTGATTTCCGCGCAAAAAGCAGCGATAGGGGCGAGTGGGGTCAATTTGGCCGCCGCTAACGGTGGACCAGATGGGGGCGCGGTGGGTGGCAGTGGGGAGGGGCCGACAGCGTAGGGCTTGGGAGGGAGCCAGGATGATAAAGCGAATTCCCTCAGCAACGAGGGCTTCTAGGGTGGCATAGTCTACAGCGGTTTCCGCTAACCACATTCCCTCCGGTTCTCGGCCAAAATGTCGCTGAAAGTCTGCTTTGCCCCAGCGGATTTGGGTTAGTTTGTCCCGATGGTTCGCTAGGGGCAAAATCATGTGGTTATAGACTTGGGCAATGGCGTTGCCGTGGCCTTGGAGCCGATCGCAACTGGCCCGATCGCCCGCTAAAATGCGCTGATAGACTTCCGGATCATAACTCTGGAGCCAATTCAGCAAGGTTGGCCCTACGTTAAAGCTTAAATACTCAAAGTTATTGACAATTTCCACGATTTCCCCCGCTTCCCCCAGAATCCGCGCAAAGGCGTTTGGGCGATAGCATTCCCAATAGATGCGCTCATTCCAGTTGTGGAAGGGTTCGGCTCCGGCTTGGCGCTCAATGCTTTCGAGGTAGGGATTCTCGCGGGGGGGCTGGTAGAAGTGGCCGTGGACCGTGAGGTAAATCCCCCGTGCGGTTTTGCGGGGATCGTCGAGGGGGGTGTGGGAGGGCGGGGGGGGTTGGGCGGGGGAGACGGAGGCGGGGGGGTTGAGGGCGATCGGGTCTGGGGCAAGGGAAGGCTGGGGGTGGGCCGCTTGGGAGATCGCCGAGGGCAATGCACTGGGGCAGTCGGTTCGGGTGCTAGACGGCCAAGGGCTAGGGGAGGCTGGGGGAGAAGCTGCATCTGGGTCAGTCATGCCCAGGACAGTGCTGAGGGGAGCGAGGGATAGGGATGGCGAGGGCATGACAAGCTCACGGGGTAAGGGCCTCGACAGCGCTGAAAGTGGAATGCTAAGGAGTCAATGCTAAGGAGTCAATGCTAAGGAGTCAGGTTTTCCCCATCTTGCCTTGGAACGATCGCTTGCCCGTGGTTATTCAGAATTAAATCCAATTTGAACCCCCTGGATCCCTGGGGTAAAAACCGTCCTAGAGGCGATCGGGATCGAGGCCCAGTTCCCGCAGTTTGGCGGCAAGGCGATCGGCCCGTTGCGCTTCAGCAGTGGCCCGTTGCGCTTCAGCAGTGGCCCGTTCTTCTGCCAAGCGCCGATCGTTTTCTAGCTCTAGATAGCTGGCAAACTTGCGGCCTGTGGGGGTATAGATCTCCAGTTCGGTTTCCCCCAGGACAAAGCGAATGCCCAGGCGGGGCGAA
>JAYKJG010000338.1:0-3679 GCA_035286285.1 Prochlorothrix sp. | reverse complement strand
AAAATGTGGATTTTTCGTGAATTTTTCGAGGTGCCCTCTAGAGAATCTTGAAAGAATCAGGCTGCTCGGCACTCGGCGCATAATCCCCCCCTTTGAAGCAGTTCCCCAAACTTATCCAGAAGGCTAGGGGCATAAACGCAGCCGCGCCCCCCTTGCATCACCAATTCCTGACATTCCGGACCCTTGGGGGATCTGAGGGCAAACTTCCGGGTTAGAGTATCCTTCGATACTTTTTCCCACATTTTCCCCGTTTTACCCCTATTACCCGGTCCCGATCGCCCTATGTCCGCCAACCCTGTCCCCACCCCCCAAGACTACGCCACCCAAGTCCAAGTCCTCAGCGAAGCCCTGCCCTACATTCAGCAGTTTGCCGGTCGCACCGTAGTCGTCAAATACGGGGGAGCCGCCATGAAAGACCCCAGCCTCAAAGAACACGTCATCAGTGACATTGTTTTTATGTCCTACGTGGGGATACGGCCTGTGGTGGTCCATGGCGGCGGCCCTGAGATTAATAGCTGGCTGACCAAGCTCAATATTGAACCCCAATTCAAAAACGGGCTGCGGGTAACCGATGCCCCCACCATGGACGTGGTGGAAATGGTGCTGGTGGGCCGGGTCAATAAGGATCTCGTGGCCCGCATTAACCGGGCGGGGGGAACTGCCGTGGGCCTATGCGGCAAGGACGGCAACTTAATCCGGGCACGTCCCCAGGGGGATGAGGGCATTGGCTTTGTGGGGGAGGTGACCAGTGTCAATACCCATATTTTGGAGTCCCTCGTCAGCAACGGCTATATTCCCGTGGTCTCTAGCGTTGCAGCGGATCTGGAGGGCCAAGCCTACAATATTAATGCGGATACAGTAGCAGGGGAGATTGCCGCCGCCCTAGGGGCCGAAAAGCTGATTCTTCTGACGGATACAGCCGGAATTCTGCGGGACTACCACGATCCCAGCACCCTAATTCCCCGTGTCGATATCCAGGGAGCGCGGAAGCTGATTGATGATGGCATTGTTTCTGGTGGCATGATTCCCAAGGTGGGCTGCTGTGTGCGATCGCTGGCCCAAGGGGTCCGGGCGGCCCATATTATCGACGGACGAGTTCCCCACGCCATTTTGCTGGAAATCTTTACGACCGCAGGGATCGGCTCCATGATTGTCGGCTCGGAATACACCGCTTAAACCACCTTGGGCCAGTCGATCGGGAAAAGGGTCTGCTACACAGAATGCATTTCACTGTGGAGCACCCCAGCCCCTAACCTGGCCCAAAAGGCTCGTAGTACGGACTTTAGTCCGTCCCCTAGCAAAAGTGCAATAAGGCTCGTAGTACGGACTTTAGTCCGTCCCCTAGCAAAAGTGCAATGCACCCACTACATAGACCGCTGCATAATCTAGGGCATAAGAAATGTAAAGATCCCCCCTTACAGGGACACGCTATGCTTGAGGTACTGGAAATTCTTTAAAAGATCCTTAAGCGCTCCCCTCACCATGTCCCAATCCTTTGGCTTTAGAACGTTCCTGAACTTCCTGCGGCCCGATGCTGCAAACTCGGCTGAAACCCGTCAGCGGGATGTTCAAGTGGTTGCGATCGGCAGCGATACCCTGAGCCTACGATCGCGCAGTTGGAACCGCCTCCGCTTTGAAGTGGAATATGCCCTAGAGCGCGGGACAACGGCCAATAGCTACCTCATTCGATCGGAAAAAATCGCCCTCTTCGACCCACCGGGGGAGTCCTTCACCTCCATCTTTCTGGCCAGCTTGGGGGAGCAGGTAGACTTTAAGGATCTAGACTATGTGATTTTAGGGCATATTAACCCCAACCGCGCCAAAACCCTGACTGTATTGCTACAAAAAGCGCCCCAGGTCACGATCGTCTGCTCTAACCCCGCAGCAAAGGTACTGGAAGCCCTGTTCCAAGACAGTATGGCGGCGGAGTTACCCAACTATGCGCTCAAAATTCAAGTCATTAAGAGCGGCGACACCCTCGATCTCGGTCGGGGCCACCAGTTGCAATTTGTCCCCGTGCCCACCCCCCGCTGGCCCGGTGGCCTCTGCACCTACGACACCGCCAGCGGCATCGCCTTCACCGATAAATTCTTCAGCCTCCACTACTGCGGCGATCAGGCGTTTGATGAAGAATGGCTGCAATTCCTAGAGGATTACCGCTATTACTTCGATTGCCTCATGACTCCCCAGCTTACCCAGTCCCTCGCGGCGGTGGACAAAATTGAGGGCTTGGGGGCGAAAATCCTCGCTCCCGGCCACGGGGCTATTATTCGCTCCGGACGGCGGGGCTTAATCGATGCCTATCGCCAATGGGGACAGGTTCAGCAAAAGCAAACATTGATGGTGGCCCTGATCTATGCGTCGGCCTATGGCAGTACGGCGACGGTGGCCCAGGCGATCGGCCAAGGTATCACCAAGGCGGGGGTGCGGGTGGAAACGCTGAACTGTGAGATGGCGACCCCAGAGGAAATCCGGGCGGTGGCCGATCGCTGCGATGGCTTTATTATCGGCTCCCCCACCCTGGGCGGCCATGCCCCCACCCCCATTCAAACGGCCTTGGGCATTCTGCTGTCTACCGTGCCTAAGACAAAGCCCGTCGGGGTCTTTGGCTCCTTTGGCTGGAGTGGGGAGGCGATCGACCTACTGGAAGGTAAGCTCAAAGATGCGGGCTATGCCTTCGGCTTTGAGCCAATCCGCGTTAAGTTCAAGCCGACGGATCACACCCTCAAAATTTGCGAAGAATCGGGCACAGACTTTGCCCAGGGGCTGAAAAAGGCGAAAAAACGGGCAGAACGGGCGGCAAGTGGCTCCCTGGAGGATAGTCAAGTGGCAGCAACGGAGCAGGCGGTGGGCCGCATTCTCGGTTCCCTCTGTGTGCTGACAGCGAAAAAGGGCGAGGTGGCCAGTGGAATGTTGGCTTCTTGGGTGTCCCAGGCGACCTTTACCCCACCGGGTTTAACCGTAGCCGTAGCCAAGGATCGGGCGGTGGAAAGTTTGACCCACACAGGCGATCGCTTTGTGCTGAATGTGCTAGCTTCGGGCCGCGATCGGGAGGTGCAGAAGCATTTCCTCAAGCCCTTTGAACCGGGGGCCGATCGCTTTGAGGGCATTGCAACCCAACCCGCAACCTGTGGCGCTCCGGTGCTTCAGGATGCCTTGGCCTATCTGGAGTGTCGGGTGGCGAACCGGATGGAGTGCGGCGATCATTGGGTGATTTATGGCGTAGTGGAGCAGGGCAAGCTCCTGGACGAGGAGAGCAAAACCGCTGTGCATTACCGCAAAACCGGGAGCCGCTACTAGGGCGTGTCATCAATCCCAGAAAAGTGTAGTGCGGACTTTAGTCCGCCCCAGAAAAGTGTAGTGCGGACTTTAGTCCGCCCCCTGGCAAAAGTGAAATGCACCCATTACCTTGGTTGACTGACAGAAAATTCTGCCCTGGGCGCGAAAACCGCGCCCCTACAGGGTGTTTGGGAGTGTAGGGGTCAGGTTTCCTGACCCGCCCTCTGCGCCTAGGTTTGAACCACTTTTGTCAGTCAATCAGCCCATTACCTAGTACAGGCGCAGGATTGGCACCGGTATTTTCTGGAAAATCCCCCAGGTTTTCGCCGCAAATGCTTCGCCCCTACGCTAGCATAACCAGCAGCCAGCCCAGGAAACAGTCATGGTTACCCCAACCCTC
>JAYKJG010000337.1:0-14207 GCA_035286285.1 Prochlorothrix sp. | reverse complement strand
GGTGAAAATGGGGCTGGGAAAACCAGTATTTTAGAGGCGATTGCCTGGGTTTTGTTTAATTTTACGGGGGATTACCGTAAAGAAGAGCTATATCGCCAAGGGAGCAAAGGGACTCAGGTCACGGTGCGGTTGCTGTCGGCGGTGGATGGTCGGGTCTATGATGTGCAGCGGCAGAGTGGCAAAAGTCGGGCCGATAGCTATGTGATTTATGATTGTCAACTGGATCAGAAGGTGGAAGGAATCCACCGCATTAGCGATGCGGAGCAGTGGTTGCGGCAGAATTTGGGGATTGTGAGCCATACCAGCCTCAGTCAGTTGTTTGCCGATGTGATTGGCATTCCCCAGGGCACCTTTACGGCGGATTTTTTGAAAAAACCGGGCGATCGGCGCAAAGTCTTTGATCCCATTCTCCAGGTGGAGGATTATAAACAGGCATTTCAGGCCAGCTTAGCCCTAGAAAAGTATGCCCAGGGGGAAGTGGCTAAGGTAGAGCAGGCTTTGGTTCTAATCGCTGAGCGATTACAGGACTGGGAGATCTTGAAGCAGCAGGAGCAGAGCTTAGGGGCTGTGATTGCCGAAGGAGAGCTAAAATTAGCGGAAACTACAGCCCAATTAGAGCAGGCTCAGCAGCAGTGGCAGGTGTGGAAGACCCAGCAGGAGAGTCTGCATCGGTTGCACAGCGCCCTTGGCTTAGCCCAACAGCAACAGCAACAGCTTGAAAACCTGCGATCGCGGCAGCAGTCAAGTTTAGATAAGGCTCAAACTGCGGCTGAGCAGTGCCAACTGGCTCAGGGCGGTTATGAGGCGTATCTGCACCTGAGTGGTATCTTGCAGGAATTGGGCCAGCGGCGATCGCAGCGGGATCAGCTTCAGCAGCAGCTTTGGACCCTGGAACGACAGCAGCAGCAACAGGCGCTAGAAACAGCAACCCTCCGCGCCCAGGGGGAGCAGCGACAACAGCAACAGCAACAACTACAGGCGCTAGAGCAGCAAATTCCGCAGCAGGAGCAGCTAGAGCGGCAGTTCCAGGATCTTCAGGCCCAAATCCAGCAGCAAACTAGCCAAACCCTCAAGCTTCAGTCCTTTCAACAACAACTGCACCAGCACCACCAGCGTCACGGCCAGCTTCAAACCCAAATTCGCCAACTGGAACCCCTGGAGCCGATCGCCGCAACCCTGCCCGACCTAGAGGCGGAATACCAACGCTGTCAAGACCGCCAAACCTATGGCATTGCGGCCCAAGCCTTTGAGCAGCAGTTGCAGAGAATGGTAAACCAAGGGCGGCAGCACCTGGATCAGCACCGGGACGCGGTGGACGTGGCGCAGCAAACCTTGACTTCGGCGGCGGCGGCTTTGCCCCTCTGGAGCAGTCAATTAACAGCGGTGAACCAAACCCTGGAAACGGGATCTAAGCTACACCAGGACTTAATTGAAGACTTGGAACGCGAAGTTTTAGCAGATTTAGCACAGCAGCATTTAGATCAGAGCGTGCAAGGCGATTTAAACCGGCTAGAGCAGCGTTTTCAGGAGGCAAAACAAGCCCAACGGCGGATGGCGGAACTGGGGAGTTTGCGATCGGCGGTGCAGGAAACCCAAGGGGCGATCGTAGCGCTTCAGGGTCAAATCCAGCAATTAGAAGCAGAATTAGCTCTAACGGGTGACCTTAACGCCAAAGCGCAGCAACTTCAGGCTCATTTGAGTTATTTAGGCGATCCCCGCCGCCAGGTTCAACAGTTGCAGCAACAGCTTCAGGCCAGTTCAGGCTTAGAGCAGCGCCTTGCCCAGCTTCAAGCCGCCGTAGAACCCCTTGCTCAGCAACGGCAACAGCTTCAGCGAGACCTGACTGTTTTTGCAGACTTAGAGGCAATGATTCAGCAGCAAGAACAGCAACGGCACCGTCATGGGCCAGACTACCAAACCTATTTGCAGCAAAGTCAGTTAGCCCAGCAGGTGCCCCACTATCAGCAGGACTTAGCCCAAACTTTGGTGGAATTAGACCAAGTTAGACTTAATCTTGGCCAAATTCAAGAACAGATCACGGAGGCTCAAGCTAACTGGAATCCCCAGCAGTTACAACGGGCTGAGGCAGACTTACAGCGGTTGCAAACGGAGCGGGGGCAGTGGGCAGGGGCTTTACCGGAACAGCGGAAAGCCTTGGAGCAGGTGCGATCGGCCTTGGCCCAGCGGCAGCAGTGGGCTGGGGAGCGCGATCGGCTAGAGCAGGAACAGCAGCGAAAACAGCAAATTCTTGCGTTTATTGTGGAAGCACGGCGGGTTTATAACCAAAGTGGCCCCCGGATTACGGGCTTTTATTTAGATGAGATTCGGCGGGAGGGCGATCGGCTGTTTCGGGAGTTGATGAACCGGCAGGGGGTGGCCCTAACCTGGAGTGATGACTATGAAATTCAGGTGCAGGAGGCCAATGACTGGCGCAGTTTTCGGACTTTATCCGGTGGTGAGCAAATGGCCGCAGCCTTGGCGGTGCGTCTAGCGTTGCTAAAGGTGCTGGCAGAGTTGGATATTGCCTTCTTTGATGAACCTACGACGAATATGGACCGCGATCGTCGGGAGCAACTGGCGGAAGCCCTGGGCAATCTGCGCACATTTCGCCAACTCTTTATCATTAGCCATGATGACACCTTTGAAAATCTCACGGAAAATGTGATCCGTGTGGAACGGGAGGTGGATTAGGGCTATTTTCAGCTTTTATAGCTGCTATAGAGACCGAATCCTGCTTAGAATCTTGTTTACCCATGTTTTCTGCATAACTTGTTTTTTACTTTTTCTGGATAACCTATGGATACCCTCAGTGCCTACACCCTGACTGCCGCCGATCGTGCGGTTCTGTCCCACCGTCGCCAGCGCCTGATGCAACAGGTTCAGACCCCAGTGCTGCTCTGGGCTGGGGCCAGTCCTGCCCGCAATTTTCCGGCCAATACCTTCCCCTTTCGGGCCAGTAGTCACTTTCTCTATTTTGCGGGTATTCCTCTAGAACAGGCAGTTTTAGGTTTTAAGGACGGTAAAGTAACTCTTTTTATGGATGAAGCGCCGGACAGTGCAACCCTTTGGCATGGGCCTAGCCCCAGTTGCGGGGACTGGGCGACGTTGATGGGGGCGGATGATGTTGCTCCCTTAGCAGCTTTGGAAGCCTATGCCACCCCTGAGACGGCTACGATCGCCGTTCAGGATCCCCCCAGCCACACCCACCAAGGCGAAGTTCTCCAGCGGGCAGTTGATAACCCTCGATCGCCCCATAGCCTAGATTTAGCCCTCACCGAAGCCGTGATTGCCCTCCGCCTCTGCCATGATGATTGGGCACTTCAGCAACTGGAAGCCGCCGCCCTAGTCTCCATGGAAGCCCACCGGGCCGGAATGCAGGCTACAGCCTCTGTTTTGGCCCAAAACGGTACAGAAGCGGCAGTCCGATCGGCGATCGAGGCGGTCTTTCTGCGCCACAATATGACCTCTGCCTATGCCAGTATTGTGACGGTCCAGGGGGAAGTGTTGCATAATAACCAGTATCACCATGGGTTGAGGGCGGGTGATTTATTGCTTGTGGATGCGGGAGCAGAGACTGGGCTAGGCTGGGCCGCAGATATTACCCGAACTTGGCCTGTTTCGGGGCGATTTTCCCCCTCACAGCGGGCGATTTATGAGGTGGTGCTAGCGGCCCATGATGGGGCGATCGCGGCTTTGAAGCCAGGGGTGGAGTATGAGCAGATCCATTTGTTGGCCTGTGAAATTCTGGCGGAAGGGTTAGTCGATTTGGGAATTTTGCGCGGTAAACCGGCGGATTTGGTGGCGATGGATGCCCATGCTCTCTTTTTCCCCCATGGCATTGGCCATTTACTGGGTTTAGATGTCCATGATCTGGAAGACTTGGGCGATCGGGCGGGGTATGCTCCCGGTCGCAGTCGCAGCGATCGCTTTGGGCTGGGTTACCTGCGCTTAAACCGGCCCTTACAGGCGGGGATGGTGGTGACGATCGAACCTGGCTTTTATCAAGTGCCTGCCATTTTGGCGGATCCCCAGCGGCGGGAGCACTATGGGGACCGGGTGAACTGGGAGCGGCTGGCGGAGTTTGCGGATGTGCGGGGGATTCGCATTGAGGACGATGTGCGGATTACGTCCGAGGGGTGTCAGGTTTTGACGGCTGCTTTACCGACGGGGGTTGAGGACATTGAGGCGATCGTGACCGCAGCGGGGACTTAGGTTTTAACGTTTCTCCTGTTTGCCTGAGTTAAAAGGGAAATTACGCCATTTTTGCCCTGAATTTGGAGGGGGAGGGTTTCCACGGCACAGGGGCAGGGCTGGGAACCAAAGTGAAACAGGGCTGTTCCTTGGGCGGGCTGGCGATCGCGATGGCTGTGGGCCACGATCGATCGCGGCGCAACCGCAGCGAGGGACTTATTGCGGGGGATAAAGCCCCCTTGCCAGTGGGGACTAGTAACCTGCCAGCGAATGCGGATTTTAGCGGGGGGGAGGTGGCCCGTTGTGGTGGTTTTGTGGCGATCGCGGTGACTGTGGGCCGGGTACCACAGAATGAGCGCCTGGGGTTGGCTGCTGTGGTGAACCATGTGAATCAGGGTTGCTAACAGGGAGGTTTGGTAGTGTTTTGCTAAAATCTGGGCTGTGGCAAGGGAAGAACCGCGTCCTTGAAGCTGGGGCAAAAAGGAGCCGAGGGGCATGAGCAGATGGGCCGCCCCTTGATCGCAGAGGCGCTCTTTCCAGTCTGGATCGATCGCCCCGCCCTGACTCCCCTGGAAATGGGGTCTTTGGACCGTGCGGGCCTGAAAACCGGCACTATCAAACAATAACTCCATTAACTCATGCCCCTCGGTGAAGCGCTGGCGCACCCAGGGATCGTCTTCTTTAATCAGAATCAGTCCCCGATCGCCACTGACCAAAATGCCCTGCTGATCCGTGAGGGGGACGCGGCGGGGTTCGGGAATGCCGAAGTGTTGATAAATCGGCCCCAGGGCGATCGGGGGTGTATCGGTTAAGCCTGCGGCCTGCCGGAGAAACTGGCTATAGGCAATGACGGCGGCGGCGGGATCCGCCGGAATATCGGTGTTGAGAAAGGCTTGGCCGGGATGGCGATAGGTGGGGAGACCGGCCTGGGGGGGAGGGGGAGGATGGGTCACGGCTCCAGAATTATGCCTCCAGGGTGGCCTTAATGACTTGGTACAGTTCGGCCCACTTTTCCGGCGTGGTGGGTTGTTGTCCGCGATATTTGAGTCGCGCCAACATCAACAAATCCGTGCTGGGAATGGCGGTTTGTTCTGCGAAGGCGATGAGGCTGGGGGGAAGTTGCAGTCCTGACTCGGCGGTGGCGGTGCGGGCAGGATGGGGGGTGGCGGTGCTTGGCTCAAGGTCAGACTTGGCCCGCTTGGCATTTGCTGCGGTTGGTATTGCTGCGGCTGGTATTGCTGCGGCTGGTATTGCTGCGGTTGGTATTGCTGCGCTTGGACTCACCTCTAGATCCAAGACCTCTGTGAGCCGTTGCCGCACTTGCCAAGATAGGTTGGTGGCCAGTCCTCGCTCAATTTGGGAGAGATAGTTGCGGGAGATCCCTGCGGCCTCTGCCAGTTCCTGCTGACTGAGTTTGCGCGATCGTCGCCGTTGGCGCACGATGTAGCCAAAGGGTTCTGGGAGCAGGGGATGGGGGAAAATGCGGGTCATGGGCCTGGGCGAGGAATGGCTGCGGGGGGCGGCGATCGGGGTGGCCCCAGCAGGGCGAGGCAGAATCAGGGGAGGATGAATCGGGGGTGCGGTGATTCTGGTTGGGGCGATCGGGGGAAGTCTAGCGATCGAGCCGATCGGGCCAATCAAGATAATCCCAGTTTAACGTGAGTTCGATCGATGTAGGGGCCAAGCATTGGCGCTTTAGAACAGTCCACCCTAGGGGTTGTGCCCAACCGGAGAGCGTTGCTATAGCGGGTATCAGGTCCGTGAGGTACACCCAAGCCTTGCGGTATCGACGGTAGGGGCCGGGTCTTCCGGCCCTCTTAGGCCCTCTTAGGGCATTGACGAGGGGGGACAAAATGCTGCCTTGGGCGGGAAAACCACGCCCCTACCGCTGAACAGGGTAGCTTGTGGCTTGTCTCTTACTCAAGTCTTAGCCGCTATGAAAACCTGCCAATCTCGGATTTGCTTGTGGCCCTAAACAACGAAGCAGATAGATTTCGGGCTATTGATAAAGATCCTTTACCGGGCTAATTGTAAAAAATAGTGAGACTTCAGCCGTGGGAGGGTTGCGATCGGTCCTCATTAAATTAATATTATTTAATAATAAATACTTTCCTATTGAGATCACCTTTTGCATTGACACCAGTCAATGAACTTTTCGGCTCACCTACAGACCTAAGTTCCATGGCTCCAACCCTCACGTTTGGGCTGAGTCCACTGTTCAGCCTCGTTTTTAGCTTACCCTTTTCGTCTAACTTGGGCCTTGCCGCCCTGCCCAGTGTAAACCCCCTGGGGTCTGCCCTGATGGGAGTCGCTTGGTTAGTACCCTTGTATGCCCTTGTGGGTGCTGCCCTAGCCCTGGTGTGGTCCCCCGGTATTACCCGTCGCACGGGTCCACGACCAGCGGGCTACCTCAATCTCTTGATGACATTCCTGGCCTTTGCCCACAGCATTCTGGCCTTGATCAGTGCGTGGGGACAACCCGCCCTGAACCTTTCTTGGTCTTGGCTTCAGGCTGCGGGTCTCCAGGTCACCATTGACCTGAAAGTCTCCGCCGTAACCCTGGGGGCGATGGCCCTGGTCACGGGCTTGAATCTCCTAGCGCAGCTTTATGCGGTGGCCTATCTGGAAATGGACTGGGGTTGGGCCAGATTTTATACGGTCCTAGGACTATTTGAAGCCGGGATGTGTAGCCTGGTCCTCTGTAATTCCGTATTTTTTAGCTATTTCATCCTAGAGATCCTCACTCTCTGCACCTATCTCCTAATTGGGATTTGGTACAACCAATCCCTCGTGGTGACGGGGGCACGGGATGCGTTTCTGACCAAGCGGATCGGTGACCTGATTCTGCTGGTGGGCGTTGTGGCTTTGTTGCCCTTGGCCGGAAGCTGGAACTATGATGACCTCACCACTTGGGCAGCTTCGGATCTGTCAACTCCCGCTGTTCTGACGGGCATTAGCCTGACCTTGATTGCTGGACCCTTGGGCAAGTGCGCTCAGTTTCCCCTCCATCTTTGGCTGGATGAAGCCCAGGAAGGCCCCCTACCGGCTACCATCCTCCGAAACTCCGTGGTGGTTGCGACGGGGGCTTGGGTTTTAATTCAGTTGGAGCCGGTCTTGGCCTGTGTGCCCCTGGCCCAAACGGTGATGATTGCGGTGGGGTCGGCGACGGCCTTTGGGGCGGTGTGCATTTCCATTGCCCAGGTGGATATTAAGCGGGTGCTGTCCTATTTGGTCAGCGCCTTTATGGGCCTGGTTTTCATTGCCATTGGCACCGGTCAAACCCAACTGGCGCTGTTGTTTCTGCTGACCTATGCCTTGGCGATGGCGCTGTTGGTGATGGCGATCGGCACCATTATTTTGAGCAATATCACTCAGGATCTGACCCAATTGGGCGGTCTTTGGCCCAAACGTCCGATTCCCGGTCTGGCTTTTCTGCTGGGTACTGTTAGCCTTGCGGCTCTGCCGCCCTTTGGCAACTTTTGGCCCCTCGCTCGACTGGTTCAGGCCATCCTGCCCCTAGACCCTAAACTGGCCGCTTTGGTGGTGGTGGTTAATTGCTTGACGGCTTTTAGCCTGATGCGGGTGTTTATGCAGGTTTGGGGCGGTTCTCCTACGGAAATGACAGCCCGATCGCCGGAAGTCCTCTGGCCCATGGTTGTGCCTCTGACCCTCATGGTTGGTTTTAACCTCCATACGCCGATTTTGCTGTACCAGTGGCAGCTTATCCCCGCAGATCTTTCCCTAGGGGCAATGTCCACGCTGGTTCTGGTGCTTTCGACGGGGCTGGGTTTGGTGGCTGGGGCTGGGGTTTATGCCTGGTCCGGTATTCCCAAGCCTGTACGGTTGCCGGTGCCCCAAGTGCAGGAGTTTTTTGCCAAGGATTTCTATGCGGCGGATCTGTACCGCTACACGATCGTGGCGATCGTCGGCCTCAGTTCCAAGGCCATTAGCCTGATCGATCGCTATCTGGTTGACGGTTTGGTCAATTTGGTGGGCTTGGCCACCATGCTGCTGGGCCAGGGTCTGAAATACAACATTTCAGGACAGGTCCAGAGCTATGCCCTGACGATCGCCGTTGCCTTGGTCACGATCGGGTTCTTGATCCTGTGGCCTCTGCTGCAACTGCCGGGATTAGACGATATTTCCCTGGTTAGTTCCCTCTTTCCCAGTTCTTAACGCTTTTTCTCGTGGCTTCAGGTGTTATGTCTCGGATTTCCCTTGGCATACATTCTCCTTGAAACTACTTCTCCGGAATCACTCCTCTTTGGAAAAACCGACAGGCACTTAGGTTTGTCGGTCCAGCCAATTGCTATTTTGACAGCCCCGTTAACAGGCTTTGACCCTGCCATGCTGACCCTCCTGCTTGTTTTACCCCTTGCAACTCCGGCCCTCCTGGCCCTTGCTCCCCCCAGTCTTTCCCCCCAGAAAGTCTCTAGTATCGCTGCTTTTATCCTGTTTGCTTACAGTATTTGGCTATTACTCCAGTTTGACCTGGGTAACGCAGCACTTCAATTTCAGGAGTATCACCCTTGGGTTGACACGATCGGCCTCAGTTACAGCCTGGGGGTTGATGGCCTGTCCCTACCGCTGGTGGTGCTGACAACCCTGCTAACCTGGATTGCCATTCTCTGTAGCCCCGCTGAGCAAAACCGCTCCAAGTTTTACTACGCGCTGATTTTTCTGGCCACGGCTGGGATGATTGGTGCCCTGACGGCCCAGAACCTCCTGCTGTTCTTTCTTTTTTACGAATTAGAGATTATTCCCTTCTTTTTCCTAATCTCTATCTGGGGCAGTGGCAACCATCAGTATGCAGCCTTTAAGTTTCTGCTCTACACCGCTGTTTCGGGGGTGCTGATTCTTCTGGCCTTCTTTGGCATTGCCTGGGCTGGGGAATCCGGTAGTTTTGACTTTGCCAGCCTGGATTTAACGAGCCTAGGCTTGCGGACGCGGTTGATCTTGCTGACCCTGGTGTTGGTGGGCTTTGGGATTAAGGTGCCGATTATCCCCGTCCATACCTGGCAGCCAGATGTTTATGTGGCGGCATCTCCGGCGGTGGCGATGCTGCTGGGCGGTGTTTTGGCAAAATTGGGAACCTACGGCTTGATTCGCTTTGGTTTGCAGCTTTTCCCCGATACTTGGACCCTGGTCGGCCCTGGTATTGCCATTATCGGCAGTGTCAGCGTTATTTATGGTTCGATGAGCGCGATCGCCCAAAAAGACATCAAACGCATGGTGGCTTATAGCTCGATCGGCCACATGGGCTATATCGTGGTGGCCGCCGCCGCCGGAACCCCCTTAAGTACCCTGGGGGCAGTGGCTCAAATGATTGCCCATGGCCTGATTTTGGCGCTGTTGTTCCATTTAGTCGGTCTAGTGGAAGCCAAGGCCGGAACCCGTGACCTGGATAAGCTCAACGGCCTGATGAACCCGGTGCGGGGCTTACCTCTGATCAGTGCGCTGCTGGTGTTGGCGGGGATGGCCAGTGCTGGGATTCCTGGCTTGGTTGGCTTTGCGGCGGAACTTTTGGTTTTCCAAGGCAGTTTCCCCATCTTCCCAATCCCGACCATTATCTGCATTCTCTCTTCGGGTCTTACGGCGGTTTACTTCATTATCCTTATTAACCGGACTTGCTTTGGTCGCTTGGATAACCGCCTTGCCTACTATCCCAAGGTCACCCTGAGCGAGAAGATCCCCGCTGTGATCCTGACGGTGTTGATCTTTGCCCTGGGGCTTCAGCCGAACTGGCTCCTGCGCTGGACTGAGGCCACAACGACCGCCATGGTGGCGGATTTGGGCAATCTTCCCCAGGACACGATCGCGCTGACTTCTTTTGCGCCGAACTTGTCGGAATTGCCGACCTTATCTGAGTTCTAGGCGATTATCCCCGGTAGACTGACAAAAAAATCTGCCTTGGGCGCGGAAACCCCGCCCCTACAGGACGTTAAAATCTGTCTGGGGCGCGGAAACCCCGCCCCTACAGGACGTTTGGGCGTAGGGGTTAGGTTTCCTGACTGGGTGCATTTCACGTTTGCCCCGGTACGGACTAAAGTCCGCACTACGAGCCGTTTGAGCCAGGTTAGGGGCTGGGTTGCTCCAAAATGAAATGCACCCTCCTGACCTCCCCTTTGCGCCTCGGTTTGACTCACTTTTGCCAGTCAATGAGCCGTTAGACCTGATTACTGGACTTGATTACTGAACCTGAGAACTGCCATGATTGCTGTCGCTGTTAAAAACCAACTTCCCCCCTCCCAACACCAATTTGCTGAGGTGGTTCACCGCTTAGAGGCGGGTGGGGCGATGCTGCCGGATTCTCCAGAGAATCTCAAGCAGATTATCGGGATTTATAAAGCCTATGCCGTTCCCATGGACTTTTACTGGCGGGATTTGCTCTACATTGCGGAGCGGGTCTTTTTGAATCCCCTGCCTTTTTTCAAGTACTTTTTGCCCCAGGACTATCTCGATCGGCCTAACTCCTACGCGGGTGACCAGTCAGAACTGCGGGTTTGGCGGGGTGGGGCCGGTGCTCACCCGGAATTGCTGGAATTCATGGCAAAGGGCGAGACGGGCAAGCCCTGGCCCAAGCTTTTCCACCATCTTTGGCACGATCGGGTCAATATGGAGTTTGCCGAAGCCTGTATGCGGGCGATGTTGTGGCACCAAAATATGGGTGGGGGCTTTAATGAGTTCCTGGCCAGTGAGACGTATCGGACCAATGCCGATCGGGCGATTAAAGCCTATTTCAAAAAAAATCCGGCCATGCTGGGGCTATATAAGTTATTCCCAGAGATGTTCATGGAGCAGGTCAAGCAACTGTCCTATTACGCTAATTTGGGACTGTTTTGGGAGGTAATGGCCCCGGTTTTCTTTGAAATGAGTGATCTCTACGATGAGGGTAAGATCACCACCGTACCGGAGGCGATGGATTTCCTCTATAACGGGATTTTTGCCGTGGCAGCCCGTCCCATTTACCACCATGTGTATATTGATGGGGAATGCCACGAAATTATTCCAAAATCCCAGGGTTTCACCTGGCTCCATGAAGCGGCGCTGCCCTATGTGGAAGCAGTTTTTTACCGCACTGCGCCTTTTCGGGGAACCAAGTCCTATAATGCCCAGGCGGGACAGATTCCTGATAAACAGGCAGATTTCCACTATGGGATTCTTTATGCCGATGTTTTCCCCGTTGGCTCTGCTGGGATTCCGCCGACGCTGTTAATGCAGGATATGCTGCACTTTTTGCCGCCCTATCTGGTGGAGTATTACCAAAGCCACTGCCGGGGTGAAGATGATACCTTGATTCAGTTGGGGATTAGTTTCCAGCGATCGATGTATTGTGTGACTTCTGCGGTGATCCAAGCCCTGCGGCAGGTGGTTTGTCATCCTTTGGATGATCCCGATCCGGAGCATTTGTTGGCCAATCGACGCTTTTTTGAGCAGCAACTCGATCGCTTTAAGCGCCCAGAGGCCCGTTTGATGGATATTCAAACGCCAAATTATCGCTAAGGTAATTTGGCCAACTTCCAGGGTGCATTTCACGTTTGCCACGGGACGGACTAAAGTCCGCACTACGAGCCTAAGGTGACTTGGTAAACTCCCAGGGTGCATTTCACTTTTGCCACGGGACGGACTAAAGTCCGCACTACGAGCCTAGTGAAATGTACCCAACTCTTGATTGTTGCAGTAAAGCATTGTGCTGGAATCCTGGGGCGATATCCAATCTTATTCTGCCAATGCTTTGCTCAGATTGGGTTATGCTTCTGTGTTCATGGGATGTACCAGTTGAATCATGTTCAGGTTGCTCCTTGGTCAAAATTTGCTATACTAAAGGGCTGACAAATCCCTAACCTTTCGCCCTCCTCTCGCCATGCAATTCATTGACCACGCCGAAGTTTTAGTTAAAGCCGGAGATGGGGGCGATGGACTCGTTGCCTTTCGGCGGGAGAAGTATGTTCCAGCCGGGGGACCGTCGGGGGGCAACGGGGGGCGAGGTGGCTCTGTGCTGTTTGTGGCGACGGAACAACTGCAAACGCTGTTGGATTTCCGCTATCGGCACCAGTTTAAGGCCGATGATGGCCAAAAAGGCGGCATTAAAAATATGACGGGAGCCTCTGGCGACGATTTAGAGGTTCTGGTTCCCTGTGGCACCTTGGTTTACGATGCCGTGACGGGGGAATTGCTGGGGGATTTGACGGAGCGGGGGCAGGTGCTCTGTGTGGCCCAGGGGGGCAAAGGGGGACTGGGGAACCAGTGTTTTTTAACCAATAGCAACCGCGCACCAGAAAAAGCCTTGCCGGGACTGCCGGGGGAAGAGCGGACCTTGCGCCTTGAGTTGAAGCTGTTGGCCGAGGTGGGGATCATTGGCCTACCCAATGCCGGGAAATCGACCTTAATCTCGGTTCTGTCTGCGGCTAAGCCGAAAATTGCCGACTATCCCTTTACGACTCTGATTCCGAATTTGGGCGTAGTGCGGCGAGAAACGGGGGATGGGACGGTATTTGCGGATATCCCCGGTTTAATTGAAGGGGCCAGTGAAGGGGCGGGCTTGGGCCATGATTTTCTGCGCCATGTGGAACGGACTCGGATCCTGCTCCATGTGGTGGACTTAACCGCAGCGGATCCCTTGGTGGACTACCGCACCATTCGCACGGAATTGGAAGCCTATCGCCAGGAATTGGCCGATCGGCCCCAGATTTTAGTCTTAAATAAAACCGATGCCCTGGAACCGGGCGATCGTGAGTTTTGGCTGGAGGAGTTCCAAACCCTGACGGCTGACCCCATTTTTACGATTTCAGCGGTGGCTCAGCAGGGCTTAGAGGCGTTGTTGCGCCAAGTCTGGCAGCAGTTGGATGAGTTAAAGGCCCAAGAACAGGCGGAAGCGGCGGCTGTGGCGGCAGCGTTGCAAGCGGCGGCTGAGAATGCTGAGGCTGAGGTGCTGGAGCCGATCGCTGGCTCGACGGTTTTTGCAACTCCGGCTTTGTCCGGGGAACGATCGGCCCCTGCCACACCCTAAAGGCCATAGGGAAGGATCTCATACCAAATCCGTTGAGCCTGAAACCGAATAAACGGGTCGGGGTCGTGCCCCTGTGCCGACCCTCGACCAGCCAAATACCGGGGCAACCACGGGGGGATTGCCCCTACCAAAACGAATCGAGATTAGTCGGATTTGGTATAACCCATGGCTGATATCCCCCAGCCTGTAGCCGCTGGCGTTTCCCATGGACTCCCCAAATTTGGACACTAATGCCACAATAGCCTTGGCCTGCCCCTGAGCGTCTTCTGGGGCTATACTTCCCCTATCCCGCCTTGGCTGCGTCTATGCGTCCAACTTCTGCCGGTCGTTCCCGCTCCGATCGCCCTCGTTCCGATCGTTCCCCTTCTGCTCGCCAAACTGCGGATCGGCGCGATCGCCGTTTGTCCGCAACTTCTCCCCGGCGATCGCCCCAGTCTACGGCTCTAGCGCCGGTTTGGCCCTCTCTGCTGTCCATGGGTTGCCTTTGCGGCAGTTTGCTCCTGCTGGCCAGTTGGCTGTTCCAGCCCGCGTCTTCCGATCGTCGCCGCAGTCAGTCTCCCGGCCATCAGCCCTTCAGTGTCCTGGTGAGTTCGACCCTGCCCAGTTTGCCCAATTTGCCCGACTCCCTTGCGCCCGTGATGCAGTGGTTGCAACCTAAAACAGAAACCGAGACGGCGGCGATCGTCCGGCAAACCTATGATGCTGTGGCCGCAGAGCCGTGGAATTTGGCGGGGGTACCGCTAGAACTGCAACGGGAAATCCTCGATCGGGGGCAAAAAGAGCCGCAATTGCTAGCATTAGCCAACTGGTATAAGGTGCGCGATCGCCTCAGTCAAAACGTCTTACCTGCTCCTGCTTCAGTGCAACCGCGTCGGCGCTGGACTGGCCTCACCCGCGCCCTAGGTTTGGGGGAAACCCAGGGGAGTGGAACCCTGACTGCGACGGATTCGATTGCGGGGGTTGTTGTGGAATCTTCTGCCCCTGGGACTTCGCCCCGATCGGCCCC
>JAYKJG010000336.1:0-5360 GCA_035286285.1 Prochlorothrix sp. | reverse complement strand
GGATCCGGGTCCATCACCAGCACACTCTGTTCCCCATCAAAAAACTCACTCACCGTCGGCGCGATCGCCAATAAACCCGTCACCAGTCGCTCATAGTCCCGATCGGCCCGTGCTGCCTCCGTTTCCGGCACCTGCCGCACCAAAGCCTCATAAAACGCCCGCTCCGTCGGCTGTTGGAACTGCTCCGGCTCAACCCAGGGCTGGGGGTCGAGGCAGTCGAAGGCGAGATCCCCTTGGGCAGCAAGGCGCGTGGCGCGGTTGATGGTTTCGTAGAGGGGCGTGAGGCGATCGTCCCGGCGGAGGGACTGCAAAAAGCGGGCACGATCGGCCAAATCCAGCACCTGGGACAGCGCCCGATCGGCCTCGGCTGGATCCGCCTCCCCATTGCCCACCACCGCATTGACCAAATCATAGTCAATCTGCTGCTCCTCCTGAAGCAGCGTTTGGAAGCGCTGGAGGAAGAAACTGCGCAGATGAGCCTCCAACTCAGCTTGAGCCATTTGATCCGGGAAACTTTGGCAGAAATCCCCAACCGTTTCCCCCAAAAGTTGGCCCAAATCCAGACTTAACTGACCGCCCCAAATAATATTCACCACCCCATTGGCCGCACGACGCAGGGCAAAGGGATCCGAAGAGCCACTGGGGAGCAGGCCCAACCCAAAAATGCTAACCAGGGTATCGAGGCGATCGGCCAAGGCCACCACCTGACCCACCGTCGTTTGGGGCACCGCATCTCCGGCCCCCTTGGGCAGATAGTGCTCCTCGATCGCCGTCGCCACCGCCTCCGGCTCTCCCCCCACCAGAGCATACTTACGGCCCATAATGCCCTGTAATTCCGGGAATTCATAGACCATTTGGCTCACCAAGTCCGCCTTACAAAGCTGCACAGCCCGCTGCACCTGGGTTTGGGCCTCAGTGCCAAGCTGCAACTGCTGACTAATGCGATCGGCCACCGCCCCAATGCGCCGCACCTTATCCGCCACGGATCCCAGCTTTTCCTGAAAGGTTACCTTTTCCAGTTCCGGTAAAAACGCCGCTAAGGGCTGGCGACAGTCCGCATCGTAGAAAAACTTGCCATCCGCAAGACGGGCCTGAATCACCCGCCCATTTCCCGCCGCAATCCCCTCCTGTTTAGCCGGATCGCCATTGCTGATGGTAATGAAGTGGGGCAGTAGCGTGTCGCTGGGAGTCCTGTCGGGATTAGCTGTGTAGATGGGGAAATAGCGCTGGTGGCTAATCATCACCGTCGTGGTGACCGCGCTGGGCATGGCTAGGAACGCCGGATCGAAGCTGCCCACCACCGCCGTCGGCCACTCCACCAGATGAATAACTTCTTCCTTGAGATCCGGGGGATAGAGGGTCACGCCCCCCTGGGCTTGGGCCGCAGCCACCAGGGCAGCGGTAATCACCCGATCGCGCTCCAGTGGATCCACCAGCACCGAAGCCGCTTTGAGACAGTTTTGATAGTTCTCTGCCCGGTCCACCGTAATCGGCTCTGGATGCAGCACCCGGTGACCCTGGGACAGGCGATCGCTCTGGATGACCTCGCCCCCCGTTTCCAACTGCACCGGCAGCACCCGATCGCCCCACAGAGCCACCAACCAGCGGATCGGGCGCGGAAACCGCAACTCCCCATTGCCCCAGCGCATAAACCGCTTCCCTTCCAGACCGGTAATCCAACTCAGCACCAGCCCCTGCAACAGATCGGGCACCCCTTGGCCCGGAATCGTTTTTTCCACAAAAATAAACTCTCCCTTCGGGGTCGGGCGCACCGCCAGAGCCGTCACCTCAACCCCCTGCTTACGCGCAAAGCCGATCGCCGCTGGAGTAGGCTGACCGTCCTTAAACGCCGCCTGGGCCGGTGGTCCTTTGACCTCCTCAGTCCGATCGGCCTGCCGCTCCGGCAACCCCTCAATCAGCACCGCCAACCGTCGCGGCGTTCCCCACACCTGCACTGCGCTGGGATTCAGGTTTTCCGCTGCCAAGCTTTGGGGAATTTTAGTTTGCCATTGGGCAATGGCCCCCGCGACAAAAGATGCCGGGAGTTCTTCAGTGCCAACTTCTAACAGGAATGTTGCCATGGTCGTGCCGCTGTTCAGAGTGCCAAGGTTACCGGTGCCCCGGCGACGATCGCCAAGGTGATCAGCGCCAAGGTTACCAGTACCAAAGTTACAAATGCCAAAATTACAAATGCCAAAATTACAAATGCCGGGTGCATTTCACGTTTGCCAAGGGGCGGACTAAAGTCCGCACTACGAGCCTTTTGAGCCAGGTTAGGGGCTGGATTGCTCCAAAGTGAAATGCACTCCCAATGCCCTGCAACCAGTCCCTAGTGGCCAGTATCCAGTGACCCCCAAATATGGCGATCGGACGTGAAATCCGAATCCTCTTGCTCCCCTCTCCCCCCTTGGGAGAGGGGCTGGGGGTGAGGGGTCTTCAGATTGCTCCCCTCTCCCCCCCTTGGGAGAGGGGCTGGGGGTGAGGGGTCTTCAGAACCCCAAAGAGGATCACTAATAAAGGTTACAAGCACCTAGATCTCAGGTATCCAAGGTCAGAGGGCAAATCTGGCCTTCCTAGCTTATACCGAATCTGGAAGAGCATCTCACTTTGGCAACGAGTCAAGAGCAAAGTGGGATACTCCCAGAACATCTCCCGATCGCCCTCCCCAGATCGCCCTCCGATCGGGCACCGTATAATGGGGGACAATCTCAACCCGACCATCCAAGCCCGGTGTCTGTTGCGGGTTCCCAACACCTATGGAGAGGTTTTCGATGAACAGATCAGTGAAGCATAGACACCGATCGGGGAAATTTGGGGTAGTGCTGAGTTGGCTCCAACAGGTCTCCCCCTCCCTAGGTCGCCAACTCGCGTCTAGGATAACGCCACTCCCAGGGGACACCCTGAACCCGCAGCCCACGATCGATCCCCAAGGGGAGCTTGGGTCTCCGCTCCAGGCCAATCACCAAAATCCACAACCCGATCGGATTCCCGATCAAATCGAGGACAGTGCCAGTCCAGCACGGTCGGGAGAGCGATCGGATCGCGATGGCTCCCAAACCGATCGCTCTAAACCCGATCGCTCTAAACCCGATCGACCCACCGCCGCAGACCTACCCACCACCCCCGCCCCCTTTCTCCCCCAGCCGCCCCCGCGCTCCCGCTGGTCTCTGCGGTATCCCTTAGTGTTTGCCTTCACCGTCACCGCGCTCACAGGACTCATGGGGCAACGGTTCTACAATCAGCCCGGTTTAGACGTAGGACGCAAAGCACCCTCAACCATTCTGGCCCCAGAATCCGTCACCGTTGAAGACACCAAAACCACCGAAGAACAGCGCAAAGCCGCCCGCACCGGCGCGATTCCCGTGCTTCAGGTCGATTCCAGCGTCAACCAGCAGATTTACCAAGACCTCCAGCGCTGGATTGACCAAGCCCAACTCATTCGCCAAAGCCTTGGCCCCTTTCCCTCAATCCCCTTTAGCCAAATCTCGGCCCCGATTCAGTTCTACCTCCGGGAAGTCGATGAAGCAACCTGGCTAGACATTGTGGAAACCGTCAACCGTAACCGCGCCACCCCCCTACCCACGCCACTGCCGACCCCTAGCCCCAGTTCACCCGCCCAAGCTAATTCATCCTCCACAACCGCCACCTCCACAACCGCCACCTCCGCAACCGCCACCCCCACCCCCGCCAGCCTCGCCGCCGCCGCCAAAAACCAAGCCATCAGCACCCTAACCCGCTACCGCAACACCCAACCCACCGAGGACTACGTAAGCCTGTTGCGCAGCCTCTTCCAGGCCAGGGAAAGCTACCAAGCCGCCCTCGCAACCCTCAAAGCCGAGCAGCGCAACCTCACCACCCAGCGCACCGAGAGCCTCTACCTCAACGCAGTGCCCCTGATTTATGACCCTGAATTTTTGAAAATGACCGATGAGGTCTGGCAAAACACCAAAACTGGCATTTACCAAGTGCTGGAACATATGCTGACCCAAGGCATTACGCCGGGGATGCCGTCGGACTTGCTCGATCGGGCGGTGCGAGTCCAGACCCGCATCCTGGTGCCCGCCGCCGGAGAACCCCTCGCGGTGGATTTGCTCATGCGGGTGTTGCGGCCTAACCTAGTGCAGGATGCCGAGCGCACCAAACTACTGGCCGAAAAAGCAGCGGAGGCCGTGGAGCCGGTTTATGTCACCATTCGGGCCGGGGAGCCGATCGTCGAAATCGGCAACGAAATTACCCAAGCCCAGTTTGTCCTGCTCGATCATTTCAACAAAAGCGAGCGAAGTGCCAATATTTGGGGGCTGGTGGGCTATGGCGTGATGGTTTCCACCGGAGTGGGGGTTTTTGCCCTCGTGGCCACCCGATTTCACCCCAAAATGCGCAACCGCGATCGGGTGCTGATTTTCTTCCTCACCCTCAGCACCCCCCTCTTAGCCCTCAGCAAGCCCCTTTGGGGCATGACCGCCCTGGAAATTAGCAGTCTGCCAGCAGTGGGGATTTTGATGGGTAGTTTCTATGGTTCAACCTTGGGCAGTGTCACGGTCAGTTTATTGGCGGTGCTGTTGCCCTTAGGCTTGAATGTGGATCCGGATATTCTAGTGGCCAGTGCTGCCAGTGGTTTAGTTGCCGCGCAAATTGCCGGACGGCTGCGATCGCGGGAGGAACTGGCCCTTTTAGGGGCCTGCGTTGGCTTAACCCAAGCCCTAATGCAGCTTTTGCTGAGCTTAAGCTTTAATGCCGCCGCCGGTCCCGTCTGGTCTTTGCTGTTTCAGGTCGCCGCAACCCAGGGACTGCAAGGGCTAGCCTGGTGCATTGTCGCCCTGGGGCTTAGCCCCTACCTAGAGCACCTGTTTGATCTGGTGACCCCCATCCGGCTGGCGGAACTGTCGAACCCCAACCGGCCCCTCCTCCAGCGACTGGCCTCGGAAACCCCCGGCACCTTCCAACACACCCTCTTTGTCGCCACCCTAGCGGAAGCTGCCGCCCGGACCTTGCACTGCAACGTTGAACTGGTGCGGGCCGGAACCCTTTACCATGACATCGGCAAAATGCACGATCCCCAGGGCTTTATTGAGAACCAGATGGGGGGAACCAATAAACACGACGACATTAACGATCCCTGGCACAGTGCTGACATTATTAAAAAACATGTGAGCGAAGGATTGGTGATGGCGCGACGGTGCCGGTTGCCCGGTGCCATTACGGCCTTTATCCCAGAACACCAAGGCACGATGCAGATCGCCTATTTCTATCACCAAGCCCAAAAATACCACCAGGAAAACCCAGAGCAGTATCCCCTCCAGGAAAGCGACTTCCGCTATCCCGGCCCCATTCCCCAGTCCCGCGAAACCGGCATTGTCATG
>JAYKJG010000335.1:0-5530 GCA_035286285.1 Prochlorothrix sp. | reverse complement strand
TCCCCCGCCTTTCGCATCCTGCGGCTGCTGCGGCTGCTGCGGCTCCTACGGGTCGGGATTTTGCTCAATCGTAGCCTCAGTCGGCTTTCCTATACCCTCGCCACCACGATCGGCTCCCAGCTTGGTTTACTCCTGGTGATGGGGTTAATTATCCTGGTGGGAGCCTTGGGGATGTATCTGGTGGAAGGTCGCTACAATGACCAGTTCGACTCCCTCAAGGAAGCCCTCTGGTGGAGCTTTTTTACCCTCGTCTCCGCAGAGCCGATCGGCGGCCAACCCCAAACCGATGCGGGCCGTTTTATGGCGCTGTTGGTCGTGACGGGGGGGTTAACGATGTTTGCGGTCTTTACGGGCGTTGTTTCCGCTGTCATGATGCAACGACTGAAAACGGTGATGGAGGTTCGGGTTTTGGAGTTAGATGAACTACAGCAGCACATCGTCATTTGTGGCTGGAACCGCAGCGGCCATCTGTTGGTGGAGGAATTGCAGGCTGATGTGATGCTGCGCCAACTGTCGATCGTGGTCGTTGCTGAAAGCCTTGAGGTGCCAGAGCGAGAATTGCGGGCTTTTAACCAGTCTCAGCTTTATTTTTTCCAAGGCGACTATACGACCCTCGATGTTTTGGAAAATGTGAGGATTTACCATGCCTCGCGGGCGATTTTGTTGGCTGATGCTACCCACCCCCGCAGTGATCAAGACCGGGATGCCCGCACGGTGCTGGCAGCGCTGACGATCGAAAAGCTCAACCCCACGATCTACACCTGTGCCCAACTCCTCGATCGCAAAAATAACGTGCAACTCCGGGTCGCAGGGGTTGAGGATGTGGTCATTGCTGATGAGCTTGCGGGGCATTTAATTGCCACCTCGGCCCGTAATTTGGGCGCTGTGGAAGTTTTGGCGGAGTTACTGACGGTCCAGACCGGAAACCAGTTTTATAAGGTTGATTTACCCGCATCCTGGAACAGTCAGTCTTTTCAGGAGGTGTCCCAGAGCCTGCAAAACCGCCATGGGGCAATTTTAGTGGCGATCGAACGGGGCAGAGACCACGATCGCAAAATTTTAGTCAATCCCGGCATTGATACCGTCCTGGAAAGCGGGGATGCCCTGATTCTCATTGCCCGCCACTATCCCGTGCTCTGAAGGTACAGCTTAGCGCCAGGTAGGGCCGCGATCGGCTGCGTTACGCTTCCGCACCGGGTCCGGTTGCGATCGGTGGCATGACCCTAGACAGAAATAGACGTACTATGGTACGAATGTACAAAGAGTACATAATTTCTCCCCAAAACCATGCTACCTCCCCTGACTTTTGCCCAAGGCCAACTCTACGACTGGCTTGTCAAATACATCCGCGACAATCAGCACCCCCCTTCGATCCGCCAAATGATGAATGCCATGGGGCTGCGATCGCCCGCTCCTGTGCAAAGCCGCCTGAAACACCTACAGCGCAAGGGCTACATTGACTGGAATGAGGGCAAAGCCCGCACCATTCGGGTGCTGGAAGAGCAAGGAGTCCCGATCGTCGGGGAAATCGCCGCTGGTACCCTCATTGAACCCTTTACGGACGATGTAGAGCGCCTCGACTTAAATAACCTGGTGATGCAACCCACCTACTACGCCCTGCGGGTTAATGGGGACAGCATGATTGAGGAGCTAATCCAGGATGGGGACATGGTGATTATGAAACCGATCCGGCAGCCGGATTTGGTGCGGGATGGGGAAATTGTGGCGGCACGGGTTTCTGGCGCGGGCAATACCCTGAAACGCTTCTTCCGCTTTGGCAAATTGGTCCGCCTGGAACCGGCTAACCGCAAATACACCGCCATTGAAGTCCCTGCGGATCAGGTGGAACTGCAAGGGGTTTTGGTAGGGGTTTGGCGGGGCTACAGCTAACGATCGCCCAGGGGCACCGCCCTCGATCGCCGGAGACCCCAAGACCCCTGAGCGCTCTGAAAGCTCTGCCAGTCCTCAACCCTAGCCCGATCGACCTAAAGTAATGGCAGAAACCCCTGCCAGCACTAGCCCCACGCCGATCCAACTTGTAAACGAGACTTTTTCTTGGAAAATCAGCATTCCAGCGGTGATGGTGGCGATCGTTGTTAGCCCAATAATGATGGGGTAAACCATGGACAGGTTTAAGCGCCCCAAGAGGCTGATATAAACGACAGCGCTGAGGCCATAGAGTCCTAACCCGCCAACGACTAGGGGATGAATCGAAAGCTTACCCAGGACGATCGGGGGCAAGAAGAGCTTTTCGGCTCCCATTTTCAGCATGACTTGGGCGGAGGTGTTGAGAATGGCGCTAAATAGCACCAAAATCACGGTTAATAGAACTGGGGGCATGGGATTGGGGGAGCAGGATAAATCGGGCTGGGTCAAGATTACTCAAGCTCCCATCCTATCACCCCCTTGCAGGGTGACCGACCCTAGGCGCAGATGGGGGGATGCCCCGTCCATTAACTGCCCCCAAAAACTTTAATTAACTGCCCCCAAAAACTTCAATATTGGCAAAGGCACAGACCGGCGATCGATGGCCCACACTGATCACCTGATTGGGTTCTCCCTTGCCGCAAACCGGCGATCCATAGGTCTCGCAGGTGCTGAGGTCGCCCACTTGGGTGAGGCTGTGCCAAAATTGCGGAGTGACCGATCGATAGTTGGGATTCCGCAGCATTCCTGTAATTTCCCCATCCTCGATCGCATAGGCTAACTCACAGCCAAACTGGAACTTATAGCGCTGATCATCAATGGACCAAGAGCGGTTGGTGTGCATAAAAATGCCCGACTCAACGCGGCCAATGATCTCCTGAAGGCTGCTGTGGCCCGGTTCAAGGTTTAGGTTAGCCATGCGATCGATCGGGGGCCGATTCCACGACGTAACCCGCGCACAGGCTACCCCCGGTTGCTGGAGCCGCTGCTGACTTTCCAGCCCCCCCAGTCCCCGCACCAAGCGTCCTTGGTCGATTAAGGCAACCCGTTGGGCCGGAGTGCCCGTATCATCCACCCGGTAGCTGGCAATTTCTTCCTCCACCGTTGGGTCAAAGGTCACGGTCATCAGGGGGGAACCATAGACCAACTGGCCGAAATCCTCCGGTTTAACAAAACTTCCCCCCGCATAGTTGCGCTCATCGCCTAGGATGCGGTCTAGCTCTAGGGGATGGCCAACACTTTCATGGATTTGCAGCAGCATTTGATCCGGGGCTAGCACCAAGGTTGTGGTGGCGGTGGGGCAGTTGGGGGCCGCAAGCAGGGCGATCGCCTCTTCCCCAATGCGGTGGGCACGGGCCAGAATCTGGGCTTCGGGCACTCGTTCCCAGCCCCCTTGGTAGGTGCGGGCATAAAAGCCGTTATCGGTGCGGGTTTGGACGAGTTGGCCGTCTTGGGCGATCGCCCCGGAGTAGGTGGTGAGGCTGTTGTTTTCCTGGTATAAATCCGTGCCAGAACTGCTGAAGAGCCACAGTTTGCGATGGAGGCGAATGGCGCTGGCCTGGGTTTGGACGATCGCAGCGTCAACCTGAAGGGTTTTGCAAATGCGGTGCAGCAGAACCCCCATGTCCCCTAGGCTCAAGTCCTCGGCAGGGGGCGCACTGTAGTGGCCGGTCACCGTGGGCCGCAGGTTGGCGGTTTGGGGATAAAGACCCCAGTGGGCCAGGGACAGGGCTTGCTGGTAGGCCCGCTGGGCCGCTTGGCGCAATCCCGCCGCCGTTAGCTGGGCTGTGGCCCCGTAGCCCATAAAGCCTTGCACCAACACTTCCACCATCGCGCCCTGCTGCACTTCAACGCCCTGGTGACGAGGGGCTGCATCCCGCAGGGTCATGGTTTGTAGATGGTCTTGAATCAGGCGTAGGCCAACCCAATCCGCTGCAAAGTCAAGGCTTGCAAACCAGGCTTGGGGATTGGAGAGAATGGGGGAGGGGAGGGGGAAAAAGGGTAAAGAATCAGCCATGGGGGCAGCACAGGGGGCAAAATTGGCAGTTTGCTATAGATGGTAAACCTTACCCTAGCAGGGGAAGGACTATCCCAGCGTAATCTAGCCTACGGATTCTTTGCCCCCGATTTCATCCCCCCATCCCTCTGCAAGTTCTCGCCTTGGGCGTTAGGTTGGTTTTAATTCAAATGTACTACTTTTGGGACAAAAAGAAACAGTTTTGGGTCATAATTAAGGCACGATCGCCGATCGTGCTGGTCAGTAACGCACGGGTTTTGAATGTTAGATCAGGTGGGTTATATTGCATTAGCGCCCCCTACGATCGGCTGGATTTAGGGAGAAATGGAGGGACAGGGACAGTCATCCCAAAGATATAACGCCAAAGATAGATGCTAAATATCCCTAAGGCCAGGGACAATACTTTCATAGAAATGAAAGTTTTACCTAACAGATAAGGGGTATAACTGAAGGTTGAAACTGCAATGGTAACCACAGCGACGGGCCAGGTTTGGGGTTGGGCAAAGGCCAGAATAAAGGACAAGACATCGGCACAAAACCAATAGCGATCGTGCATTTTAGGCAACAGCAACGGCACGATTAAATTAAAGCCTAGGGCAATTTGAACCAGTTGCACAGGACTCAGCCGTTGCCAACGGCGAACGATCGCCCCCACTAGCCCCAGGGTGACCAACCCCGCTACCCCTAGGCCCACGGTTACGGTAAGCTGGTAGGGAGCCTTTGGAAACCATTGGTAGAGGCTGGGGGCGTTCATGGTGAGTGCTTGATAGGTGTTGAATTGCTGCCAGTAGACCCCCAAGAGGGAATCCCAGGGACGACCGGCGATCGCGGCGGGTACTAAGGTCAAGCCATAGACAGCGGGGACAATCCATAAATCCCGCCAGTGTACCTGTTGTTGGAGGAGCAAAATCAGGACTACTGGAGCGGTAAAAATGGCCTGGAGTTTGAAGGTGAGGGCTAAGGTAAAGGTAGCTAGGGCAAGGCGGTTGTAGCCTTGACTAAAACCATAGAGGCTGGCGATCGCAGCGGTGGTATAGGCCATATCGCACTGGCCCCAATAACTGCCATTGAGGACGATCGTCGGGGCAATGAGAAAGAGGGCAGCGGCAAAAAGAGCCGCAAGATGGGGAAAGCGGGGGTAATCCTGGGCAAGATGGGAGGGTTTGGGAATGAGGGATGCAACCCACCGATAGACCCAAAAACTGCCGCCTAAATCTAATCCAATGGCAATGGATTTAATAACGGCTAGGGCGCTAAAGTGGGGAAATAAGTAGCTCCATAGCACCAATAGATAAATATAGGGAGGGTTATAGTTAAAGAAGTTATGTTTTAAGGCCCAGAAGCGATCGTTGCCTTGGATAAATTGATACCAAGGTTGAAGAAAATCCTTAAAGTCGTCAGTTTGCCAACTCCAGCCATGCCACCGCAGAATAATTGCAAGGCTCAGGATTAGCGCTATTTTCCAACCCCATTCAAGGGAGCGCATCTGTTTATTCAGCATATTTCTATCTCAAAATACTCCTTTAGAGTAACTTTGAATTGTAAATGTAAGGTGTGTTAGGGTCAGCGTAATACATGGGTTTTGAA
>JAYKJG010000334.1:0-33978 GCA_035286285.1 Prochlorothrix sp. | reverse complement strand
CCATGGATCCCTCGCCAAATGCCTTAGGGGGGTGTTGGAGGGTGTAGACTTCGGTTTCGGCCTCGATCGCCCGCCGCACATAGAGCGGCAACTGCAACATTCCCAGCAAGCTTTCACCATCAAACATCCGAAAGCCGCCCGTGGTAGAGCTTTGGAGCAGCCGATCGATCGCCTCCGGCTCTGGCCGGGTGGAAAAATCCCGATCCGCCGCGAGCACTAAACCCAGGGAGACCCCGTAGGTTGGGGCATAGCAGAAACAGGGGTTGACCTGCTGAAAAACAGTCTTGAGGGTGTTGACGACCTTGGCGTGGATGGGCAATTCCGGCGGCGTGAGGGAACCGCCCTGGAGGACGTAGAAACCACCGGGGGCTAGCACCGTTTTGATCCGCTGAAAGTGTTCTTGGGTAAAGAGGCGGAAGGCGGGGCCGCTCTCGATCGGATCCGTGAGATCGGCAATGATGACATCCCACTGTTCCTCGGTTTCCTGGAGAAAGGCCAAGGCATCGCCAATCATGACCGCTGCGCGGGGGTCTGCAAAGGAATTTTGGTGCATTTCCGCCAAATGCTGACGGCAGGCTTCCACCACCATGCCATCAATATCCACCATCACCACCCGCTCTACGGTTTTCCACCGCAGCACTTCCCGCAGGGTTGCCCCTTCTGCCCCGCCCAAAATCAGAACTTTGCGCGGCCCGCCCTGGAAGCAGCAGGCCGGATGGACTAGCGGCTCATGGTACAGAAACTCATCCCCCACCGCCGATTGCCATTTGCCATCTAAAATCAGACTTTTACCATAGGCTCCACTGTCCACTACTTGGAAGGTTTGGTAGGGACTTTTGCCCGTTGCCAGGATGCGATCGACCCCGTGCAGGTACACATCCCAGGGCGTGTGGTACTCACTGATCCAAAAATCCGCATTCAGCTTTGCACCGGCCATAGCATTTGAGTTGAGCGCGACAAAAACGTCCCCGCTGGATGGGGAAAAACGGAAAAGCTTAAAATTCGATGCCCGCTTGGGCTTTAATCCCCTGTTCCCGGAAAGGATGCTTAATGAGGGTCATTTCTGTGACGAGATCGGCTCGATCGATCAAGCCCTGGGGTGCCCCCCGTCCCGTCAGGATGACATGGGTGTCGGTGGGTTTCTGGTCCAGTCCGGCTAGAACTTGCTCTAGGGATACATAGCCCAGTTTGAGGGCAACATTGACTTCATCCAGGAGAACTAGGCGAAATTCAGGCTCCTTAAGGTAGTTTACGGCGGTTTCCCAGGCTTCTTGGGCCTTAGCAACATCGCGATCGCGGTCCTGGGTTTCCCAGGTAAAGCCTTCGCCCATGGCCTTAAAAACCAGTTGCTCACCCCAGGGCGCAAAGGCGGCTTTTTCGGCGGGTTCCCAGGCTCCTTTAATGAATTGGACGATCGCCACCCGGTACCCATGGCCGAGGGAGCGCAGCACCATCCCCAAGGCCGCTGTGGTTTTTCCCTTGCCCAGGCCCGTATTGACGATCACCAAGCCCTTCTCTTGGGTCCGTTCCGCGAGCCGCTGCTCCTGTACTGCTTTGCGGCGCTGCATTTTCTGGCGATATTGTTCGGGGGTAAGGCCAGCCTCGGCAGCAGGGGTTGGATCTGCTACTGGGGCCACGTTTGGGGAATTCATAGGGATGGTGGGGTGAAGGGTTGGGGAGATCTTACCAGACTGAGGTCTTCGACCGGGTAACGGTGAGAGAATGAAGGGATCCAAGGCGGAGGTAGATGCTCCATCGGTGGGGGGTCTTGCGATCGTTGAGGTTGTGTTCTGGAAAGATTCTGCTAGGATTGCTGCGATCGTTCACAACTGTCATCCTGTCGATCCCACTGTCTCGCTAAGCTGCTCCCGTCCATGACCTCTTCTTCTGTATCTGCCCCAACTGCCCGCCGCCGCCCCACTCCGGCCCAGGCTGCTGAAATCCTCACGGCCTACCGCAATGGCACCCGCAACTTCCAGAACTACGATCTGCGGAACCAAGACTTTAGTAAGGCCAACTTGGCGCAGTCAGACTTTAGTGGCTGTTGGTTCCAGGGCACCAACTTCCAGGGCGCAAACCTGGAAGGGGTGAACTTTAGCTATGTCAAAACGGGGCTAACCGAGCGCAGTCAGTGGATTTTAGGTATTCTCCTAGCCCTGGGGGCGATTTTAGCGGTTTTTCTGATTTATGGCCTCGGTACGATCGTCTACTGTGGCATTGAACTCAATCTGCTGGGTTTGATGGGGGGCAATCTGGCCCTAGGGCTGCTGGGCTGGAGCTTGGGGGCTGCGGTGATCCATTTCCTCACCTGCAATTTTTTGGGGGATGACGGTGAAGGCTTTTTAGGGTTGGCCCTGGGCTTGGGCGCGGTGCTGTTGGTCCTGACCCAGCAGCCTTTGGCCATGGCCTTTGTGGGGTTGGGGGTGGCGATCGGGTTGGGCCGATCGATCCATCTGCTCTGGCGGGCCAACCCCTTGGCCCCCGCAGTCTTGGCCCTGGTGGCCGTGGTGGCCATTGCGGCCTTTTTCTACCAAGCCCATGCCTTTGGCTTTGACCCCTCCCAAACCCTCGCTCCGGCCTTGGGAGCCAGCGCGGTGCTGATTCCCCTGCTGGTGCTCTATGGCCAAGCCTCTACCCTTCAGTTTCACCACTTGACGCAGTGGGAGCCGGGGAGCAGTTTGCTGGCCAGTGCGATCGTCTCTTTGGGGGGCGCTAGTGCTGTGGCGGTGGGTCTGGTGATGGCGGGGGATGTTTTGGAGCTTTTTCCCAGTATGGTCATGGTGGCGACGGCTTCCTTTTTGGGGTTGATTCTGGGATTGAGTTTGGGTTGGCGCGATCTTCAGGCTGAGGCTCAGGGGCAACCGACGGGCTGGATCAACCGCTGGGCGATCGCGACGGGGCTGGCTTGGGGCACACAGTTCCAAAACGCCACCCTCACGGAGGCAATCTTTCAGGGCGCAACCCTACGCCGCATCAATTGGCAGGGGGCGATTTTAGATCACTGCCGCTGGCATCGGGTCCGGAGCCTGAGCAGTAGCGACTATGGCCAAACCTATCTGCGTTATGGGGTGATTCGTCGGCTCTTCATCGGGATTTTAGGGCAAGAGGAGCGTAACTTTGAGGGTTGTCACCTGTGGCGGGTCAATTTGAGTTTTGGGCCGGATCGCAGTAATGCCTTAGACCTGACGGGGGCGAGTTTTGTGGGGGCCGATTTGCGGGAAGCCAACCTTCAGTACATTAATCTCACCAATGCTCAGTTGCTCCAAACCAAGCTCCAGGGGGCTTGCCTGACGGGGGTTTGTTTAACGGGGGCTTGCATTGAAGGGTGGGTGCTCAACACCGCCACCCAAACCGATTCTATCCGCTGCGACTATCTTTATCTGCGCCGTCCTACGGCACAGGATCCTGACCCCTGGCGACAGCCTGCCAATCCCGATCAGTTCCTAACCCCTGCGGAGCAGATTGTACTGTTACAACCTGCCCCTGCTCCCATTGCCAATCTGGCCCAGGAATTTGCGGCGATTTTGCAATGGTCCGATCCCCTGCGCCGCGAGTATGAGCTAATGGAGCGATCGGAGGCTGCTGCGCGTCAGGGGATTAGCCCCGATCGCTACCGGGTTCTGTTCCAAGCCTATGCCCAGGCCCAAACCAGCGGCGAAGGGACTGCCCCGGAGCGATGGCGCACCCTGGGCCGATCGGGCGGGCGATCGGCCCAAAATCGGACTGAAGCCGGTTGGAATCAGGGTATTGCAGGGCTGCTGTTGAATGGGGAACCCCGCTCCGCGATGCCTTGGCTCACCCTGCCGCCGCTCCTGCGCTGGGGGTTGGTGGGCTTGGGGCTAGTGGTGCTCAATAGCCTGTTGCAACCGGATTTATCCCAGCAGTATCGCCCCTGGGAAGTGATGGGCGCGGAGGGGGGTGTCGTGCAGGGGGGCAGTCGCATTGCCCTGGAACATCTCCATCGCACCGGGACAGACCTCAGCAACCTCCAAGCCCCCGCCGCTGAACTGCCCAATATTCGCCTCCCCGGTGCCAAGCTCCAACGGGCCAACCTCGCCGAGGCCAACCTGGCCGGAGCCGACCTCAGCCGTGCCGACCTCTACCGCGCCACCCTAGAACGGGCTAACCTCGTCAATGCCAAGCTGGGCTACTCCCAGCTTACCGGGATGGGCCAGGGTACCATCGTTGCTGCCCTAGAGGCGCGTCTCCATGGCTATTGGCCTCCCCTGTGGCAACGGGGAGCCGATTTGCGGGAAGCCAAGTTGAAAGACGCAGACCTGACGGGGGCGGATTTGCGGGATGCCAACCTGGAGGGGGCGGACTTGCGCAATGTGGTCTTTACAGCGGCTCTGTTGCAGGGGGCCAATTTTGCGGGCACAGACCTGCGATCGGCCTATCTCAATGCCACCCTCTCCCAGGTCAACTTCTCCAACGCCCTCTACTCCTACCTCACCATTTTCCCCGCCGGATTTGACCCAGAGGCCGCAGGTATGGTCCTGGAGGAAGCCCTTGATGGGGATGTGGACCCCTCTTCCCCAGAGTTGGGCGAAGAACAAATTTAACCGCTGGTCGTCTATTGAGGGTCAGGTGAGGGTCAGGTGAGGGTCAGGATCTAGGTACGACAGCATTGGGGATCAGGCCGCTATGATCCTGACTGGTGAGGCAGTACCGGCTGCATCTTTAAGGGCGACCCAGTTTCTGGCTGAGCTTTTGCCCCAATTTCTCCCCCTTTTGCTGGACCCAGCGACTGAGTAAACGGCGACGGCTAAATTGAGGTAAATCGGACTGGGGATCCCGTTGGCAATAGTCGAAAAACTGGTTGACCTCCCGGAGGATGACGGCGAAGCGGGCCACGATCGCCGATCGGCGGTGGGGTTCCAGCACCTGCGGGTCAAGCCGGTGCCCTTGGCCTTGGTTAACCGCCTCGATCGTCGCCAGGATGCGCTCGCGATCAAATCCCGTAGCATACCCCGCAATTTTCTGGCTATTAAACCCCGGATCCAAATAATCCGACAGCCCCCCATTCAAACTGGAAAACACCTGACAGCCACAGGCCAATGCCTCCATCGGCTGCAACCCAAACCCCTCGGTCACCCCTTGTAGCGCCCAATACTCTGCTGAATCGTACAAATACACCTTTGCCCGGTTAAACAGTTCCGGCAAATCCTCCACAAAGCCCCGCACCACTTCAACACGGCACCGCTGTTCCAGGGCTGGGATCAGTTGCTGCAACAGATAATCCGAAGATTTACGGGCTTGAACCAACACATCAAGGTCACGGGGCTGGCCCCGATCGTAAAAATCCGGGGAGATTTCATTGGGTAGGTAATACAACAGGGAGTTGGGAGCCATCTGCCCCCAATAGCCTAAGGTGTTGCGGCTGACCGTCATGATGGGAACCTGGGGTGGGAGCCGGAAACCATAGTTTGCGCTGTGGGCATGGTAAAGGCAGTGGTACCCCTGAAGCTGCTGGGCCAGCTTGGGCACATGGAATCCCCAACTCAATACAAAAATGCTCTGATTCCGCTGTCCAGGATCTTGCTTGAGGGTGTGGAGTAAGTCTGGTAAAAAGGGTGTGTTAGGTTCGCGCTGGGCATAGGTGACAACGGTGACCGGGGCAATCTCTGCCGCCAAGTCCACGGTTTTTAGTTCTGCCCATAGACCTCCACAGGCATACTGGGAGCCTGTCCCAGGTAAGAGGAAATATAAGGTGCGCACAGTCTGCTCAGTAGGTATGGCGGTAAGACGGGGTGAGGGGGGTTTCTAAGTTTATGGGTTTGAACACGGCCCAAGCACAGCCCCAATGCAGGGCCAAGACCCCGGTGTCAGGGGGTGTATCCCACTTTTGCCCCTGGGTAGCCAGTCCGGCTATTCCACAATATCCTTATTGGGTGAGATGTCGCCCTCCGGCCCGTCAAAAGGGGGATGGACCCTGTTAGGGTTACTGTTTGCTATTATCCAACGGAATGCGCGTCCCATCTTTACCCAACACCGGGAAGTATCCTAAAGTGGATCTGAGCAGATTTGGCCCCCCACCCCTTTTCCCCAAGGAGAGGATGACGCTATGAGGGTGTCTTGTGGGAGGTGCGATCGGCGTAATGATTGTCGAGGGTGGGATCCTGCGGTTTAGGAAAACAGTTACAGTAGTAGGGGGTTAAACCCGCCTACAACCCACATTTGCAAAGGTATGGGTCAAGGACGGGCTGCTTTAAGTGGCTGTTTGAGGTGCCCGACGGTTTGGACTTTGGTGTTATCAGGAGCCTGATGCATGGTGCAACATAACTATACGCTGACCTTCAGTAGTACAGAACTGAACCAGCTCCTCAAGATCTGCTATGCGCAACAGGTGGTGAGCGATGATGTTGCCATTGCCATGATTGCGAAGGCCAATGAGGTGCTTCTGACCAAGGGGGCAATGCGGAATATGCCCAATGCTTTGGGATCGTCCCAGACGGACTTTGCGGCCCTAGAGAACCAAGCCGCAGAAGCCTATTATCGCTACCGGGAACAAAATCGATCGGAGCTAGGTAAAGCCCCTAGCTATGCCGGTTCCGCCTATGGCGGCGTGGAGATGGCTGCCCCCATGGCCCCCTCGGCTGCCTTGGATCCCAATGGTTCTGGAGCCAGTGCCCTGGCATCGTCATCGGAGCCGCTGATGGTTCACTCTCCCGCGAGTAACTTGGCGGGAATGGGGGGGCTATCCGATGCAGATTCCTTAGTCGGCAGTATTGCGCGATCGCTTGATCAAATGGCGACGTACTTAGCCCAGCAAAATCCCTTAGGTTTTAGTCAAGAAGCCCTGCATCAAGTCATTTACTGCGATGGGGGTGAAGGCAGTACCTGGTACTACCGCGATAAAACCCTTCAGAAACCGGTTTTGATTTCGGCTCCGGTTCTGACCTGTAAGGTGCAGCGGTTGGAGTTTGTGCAGCAGGAGGGGGCTTGGAAGCTGAAGCTCTATGTCCTTGCGGAGCGTCCCTATTGTCTGGAGGCCAACTATAACAGCGCCTTTAGTAAGGCGTTACTGTTGGCGATCGCCAGTCTAGAGCCGAGCCAACTCCGCCAACCCATCTCCCTAGAGGTTCTGCCGACCCAAGCCCCCCATGGGCTAACGTGCCGTGTCTATAGCCAGGGGGTTCAGATTATGCACTACTTTGGACCGAATCCCCAGTGGCGCGAGGTGGCCCGCCGTGCCATTACCCAGGTGGAAGCGGCCAGTTCCGGCGGGGAACAACAACCTCCGGAACCCGCTCCGAATCGGTCTGCCAATTCCCATTTTCTCTAGCGGGTTGGGCGGGACCACCGCTCGATCGCGGCTTGGGCAGCGGCATAGTTGGCCATACCGGGAGGAACCAGCTTCGCAGCGGCGATCGCATCCCCATAGCGACCCGCAGCGGCCCGTTGTTCTGCTAAGGCCAAAATAGCGCTGCTCCATTCCCCCATTAACCGTTGCGCTTCAAAGGAGTAAACTTGCCCCTCTGGAATCTGGCGCAGTAGGGCGATCGCATCGTTGTAGGAAGAGGCGGAGTTAAAGTCAATCATCAACTGGGCTTCTTCCAGAATCAGAATATTCTCTTCTTTTTGCTGCTTTAGCTCTTGCCAGTAGGCGATCGCTTGCTGGGCTTCGGTCCCCAAGACCCCATCCTTCGGCACTAACTGAACGGCGGCGATCGCCCCTTGATAGTCTCCCCGCTGGGCACGGCCCACCGCTAGATCAAAAATGGTTTGGCTCCAGCGGGCAATGTCGGCTTGGGCCTCGCCATAGAAGGGTTCACCGGGCTTGATTTGGCGGGCCTGGGCGATCGCGTCGCTGAACTGAGAAGCCTGGTTGCCTCGGATTAAGGTCCGGGCGGTTTGCAGGATCTTTTGGTTGCGGACTTGGAGGCGTGTTTGGCCTTGGTTGGCGGTGGGGCCGGTCGTTGGGCTGGTGATTGGGTTAGTGGGCAGGTTAGTGGGCGGGGATTGGCCGATCGCGGCGGGGGTGGCGGTTGGGGCGGGATCGGCGGGTTGGGGCAGGGTTCGATCGCCGGGAGCTACAGGAGCAGAAACCCCAGGGGAAGCCCCAGATGGGTCTTCTGAGGACTGATCGGGGAGTTGGGCGATCGTGGCATCGGCCTGAGCCGCCAAGGTCGTGGGAGCGCTGCCCGTGGGTTCACCCGTGCCGGGGATCAGGGCTTGGGAGTAGAAATTTTCTAGATCTTGGGGGGGCTGTGGGGCAGTTGCCTCAGGGTCTGGGGATGTGGTTTCTTGGCTGGTGGGAGCTAGCAGCAGCGCCTGGAACCATTCGGGCGCAATGCCTTGTAACCCTAGGGGAATCAAACCCAACCCCAGGATCACCCACAGCCAGGGCGGTAAGTTTTGGCCCTTGAGCAGGGGGAAGGGGGGCCTGGGGCCACCGGGGGCGGTGGGTTGTAGCCCGGAGGCGGCGATCGGGGAGGCCGGGGGTTGGGGCGGTTGCGTAGGTTGGGGAGCGCGGCGGGGAGCCACCTGGGGTAAGCGGAGGGAGAAACGGCCTGGGGGTTGGCTGGGGGGAGTAACCCCTGTGTCTTGGTTGATGCTGTCGGTGCCGAGGGCGGCTGCGCCAGAGGCCGGAGCGGCGGCGGGGGGATCGAGGACCAGGGGACTGGCGGCGAGGGGAATGGGGGTATTGGCTGGGGAGGGTTGGGTTGGGGGGGTGGCGGTGTCTTGGCTGGGGTATAGCTTCAGGGTGCGGGGGCCGATAAGCTGGGCTGTCTGGAGGGGTTTCCAGTGGTGATCGCACAGTTCAGGCAGGCGCTCCTGAAGGTAATCTTCTAGGTCACCGAGGGTTTGGAAGCCATGGAGGCGGAACCCTTCCAAGAGGGCCGTGGTAAAGAGTCCTTGGCGCAAATCGGCGGTTTCGTGGGAAAACTGGTCGGATTGGGCCGAGAGCAGGGTGGCAATGCCGAACTGGTGGGCGAGATCCAGGGTTTGCTGTCCCGGCAGGGTGGAGGATTGGACTCCTCGGCTGCGGTTGATATCCAGCATTAAGAGGATCGAGGCGGTGGCGGCTCCGTGGAGGAGATGGAGCAGCGATCGCACGGCAATGCCTGTTTCAGCAATGCGATCGGGGTTGCCTTCCCAGGGCATTAAGTAATCTTCGTTTTCAAAGCAAATGCCATGGCCGCTAAAAAAGACCCACAGGGTATCCTGGGGCTGGAGTTGCTCATTGCAGATCCACTGCACCCAACTGAGGAGGGTTTCCCGCTGGGGAAAGGTGCTTTTGTCTTGGATCCGTGGGGCGGTTGCGGCCAGGAGTAGGGCTTGGTCAGGGGGGAGCGATCGTGTGGTGGTTAAAAAGCGGTGCAGGGCTTCTGCGTCCTGCTGTGCATAGTGCAGGGGTTGAAAAAACTGATATTGGTTAATCCCGATCGTAATGGCCCAGTGCTTACCCATAACAGTGCCCCTTCGTTAGCGTTGAGTCTAGGTTGTGTTGCGTCCCGGCGTTTGCTTTGGTTTTGGTCTGTGCCTTTTAGGGAACAAACTGACCAACCGCACGGCAAGCGTAGCGCCATAATAGCTGCTTCCTGTACTTTGACAACCCCCCCTGACGGCCCCCTCTGGTAGCCCTGTCTAACAGCCCTTTCTACCTGGGAATTCACTAGTACTGCACGGCAGAAATACACGACCTCTTTCCGTGGATAGCCAACCCACCCCTAACCCCTCCCTAGAGGGGAACCGGAGTCGCATTTGCCAAGGGGCGGACTAAAGTCCGCACTACGAACCGAGGGGCGGACTAAAGTCCGCACTACGAACCGAGGGGCGGACTAGGGTAAAACCGGGGCAACCACGGGGGGATTGCCCCTACCGAGGGGGTGAGTCTGGCACTGTGGGATGGATTCTAAATAAGGTGTGTCAGGACTTTCTCCGTCAGGTCGATCGCCTCTTGGATTTCCGCAGCCGAGACAATTAGGGGCGGCACATAGCGGACCACCTGGGGACCGGCAGGCACCAACAGCAGACCTGCCTCAATACCTGCCTTGACGATCGCCACAGCATCTAGCCCACCATCCGCCTTCAGCACCAGACCGTTAATCAAGCCCCAGCCCCGCACCATGTCTAGGTGGTTGGGATAGCGTTGCACCAGTTCGCCCAGTCCGGCCCGCAGTTGTTCGCCCCGCGCCTGAACGTTGTTGAGGATGCCCTCATTGACCAGGGTTTCACAAACCGTCAAGCCCACCCGGCAGACAAAGGGGTTGCCGCCAAAGGTGCTGGCGTGTTCTCCGGGCTGGAAGACATCACAGGAGGCTTTGGCGAGGAGGGCACCGATCGGGATACCACCGCCCAAGCCCTTGGCCACGGTAAAGGCATCGGGTTCAATGCCCAGGTTTTCATGGCCCCAGAGCTTGCCAGAGCGGCCCATACCCACCTGCACTTCGTCTAGGATCAGCAGAATCTGCTTCTCGTCACAAATCTCCCGAATGCGCTTGAAGTAGGCGAGATCGCCAGGGTTAACTCCCCCTTCGCCTTGGAGGGGTTCAATTAAGATGGCGGCAACGCGGCGCTCCGTTGCGTCTAGTTCAGCGATCGCGGCTTCGATCGCCCCCAAATTGTTGTAGGGCACATAGTGGAAGCCCTGGACGAGGGGGCTGAAGCCTTTGTGGTATTTGGGTTGGCCGGTGGCGGTGACGGTGGCGAGGGTGCGGCCATGGAAGCTGGACTGGGCCGTGACGATGATGGGATCGCTGATGTTGTGGATGCTGGCGTACTTGCGGGCGAGTTTAATGGCTCCTTCGTTGGCTTCTGCGCCGGAGTTGCAGAAAAAGACCCGATCGGCGCAGGAATGATCCACCAACCACTGGGCTAAGGCTCCTTGCTCCGGAATATAGTAGAGGTTGGAAACATGTTGCAGTTTCTGAACTTGATCGGTGACGGCGGCGACGATCGCGGGGTGGGCATGGCCTAGGGTACAGGTGGCAATCCCCGCCACAAAGTCCAGATAGCTTTTGCCGTCAGTGTCCCAAACGCGGCACCCTTGCCCCCGCTCTAGGGCGATGGGGAAACGCCCGTAGGTGGTCATGACGTGGCGATCGAAGGTTTCGGTATTGTAGGCGGGAGGGGTTAGGGTGGTTGGACTCACGGGGGTTCTCCGAGGGTATGCAATCAGGGGGGTAGGCCGGAAAGTTGGTAGCCTAAATTACGAAATTATATCGGGTTTCCTTGGGGCTGGGGTTCGATCGGGCTGTGTCTGTCAAGATTTTCTTACAGCACAGCTTATTTCTAACCAGTTTCAGGGCACCTCGAAACAGCCACATTTTTGCCTAGTGACCCACGCAGGAATCAGGGTTGTGGTGGGCGGCAAAGCCGCCCGCTACCCTTAATCGAGGTGCCCTTCAGAGGGGCACAGGTTAAAATATCCCGCTATTTCGATCGCGATGGATTTGCGCTCCATCATGCTGTACCCATTGGTTTTAGGGAACGCTTCATGAATCAACCGCGTCCGATAGTAGAATCAGCCACCGCGCTGCCAGCCTCATCCCCTCTGGGTGGCCTCAAAAAGTGCAAAACAGGCATTCAAGGCTTAGACGAGATTACCGAAGGGGGTCTACCCCAGGGCCGCACAACGCTGGTCTGTGGGTCGGCGGGCTGTGGCAAAACCCTGCTGAGCTTGGAATTTTTGGTGCAGGGGGCTGTTCAGTATGGGGAACCGGGGATTTTTATTTCTTTTGAAGAAAGCGTCGATGAATTGGTGCAGAATGTGGCCTCTCTGGGCTGGGATCTCAATCGGTTAATGGCGGAACGGAAACTCGCGATCGACTGCTTTTATTTAGATCCCGCTGAACTGGCAGAAGCAGGGGACTATGACTTAGAAGGTATGTTTTTGCGGTTGGGGCTGATGATCGATCGCATTGGGGCCAAACGCATTGTCTTAGACACGATCGAAGTGCTGTTTTCCGGCTTTGCTAACACCAATATTGTCCGCGCAGAGCTACGGCGGCTGTTTCGTTGGCTCAAGGACAGAGGCATGACGGCCATTGTGACGGGGGAACGGGGCGAAGGAACCCTCACCCGCCAAGGCATTGAGGAGTATGTTTCGGACTGTGTGATTCGCCTGGATCAGCGGGTCCAAAATGAACTGTCAACCCGACGGTTACAGGTGCTGAAATATCGGGGGGCCTACCATGGCAGCAATGAGTATCCCTTTTTGATCGATCGCGATGGGCTGTCGGTTGCACCCATCACCTCCCTGGACTTACAGCATCAGGTCTTGAGCGATCGCGTCTCCTCTGGTATCCCTTCCCTGGATCTGATGTTGGGGGGCAACAATGGGGGCTATTTCGTGGGCAGCAGTGTCTTAGTGACGGGCATGGCTGGGACGGGTAAAAGCACGATCGCGGCCCATTTTGCCCGATCGATCTGTGAGACAAAGCAATCGTGTTTGTACATTGCCTTTGAGGAATCGCCCCAGCAGATTATTCGCAACATGCGATCGATCGGGGTTGATCTCGCTCCTTATCTTCAGCAGGGCCTACTGGATATCCAATCCCTACGCCCCACCAGTTTGAGTATGGAGCAGCATTTGCTGCAAATTCACCGATCAGTTGAATATTTTAAGCCTAATGCTCTGATTATCGACCCGATCGGCAACTTCATGGCGGTGGGCAATCTCCTCCAAGTCAAGTCATTCTTCATCCGCCTCATCGATCACCTCAAAAGCAAGCAGGTGACCACCTTCATGACCAATCTCATTGTCAATGGGATGCCCTTAGAGCATACTGAAATTGGGATTTCGTCCCTGATGGACACCTGGCTAGAGGTGCGCTCTGTGGAAGTCAATGGAGAGCGCAATCGCCTTTTACACTTGATTAAGTCACGGGGGATGAACCACTCCAACCAAGTTCGGGAGTTCCGCCTCAGTGCCCAGGGTGTCGAGTTACTGGATGTTTACTTGGGTCAAGGCCAGGTTTTGACGGGCACAGCCCGGGCCATTCAGGAAGCTGCCGATCACAAGTCCCGCCTCCAGCAACAACAGCAAATTGCTCAACGGCAGCGACACTTGAGGCAACAGCAACAGGAAATCGAGGCCAAGTTGGCCTTGCTTCAGATGCAACTCGAAGCGAGTACCGCAGAACTTGATATCCTGCTTCAAGAAGAGCAACTTGCCGAGCAGGGGCTGCAACAGGCCCACCAAACTATCACCCAACTGCGACGGTCAGACTAGGGTCTCAGCGCGGGGCCGGGGGAGCCTCAAGCGTGGATCCCCCTTTCGCCTCTGGACAGCCGGTCTGGCTCTCCCACAACACCCGCTTGGGTGGGAGAAGTTCCTGGCCTGTCTACAGTGGGATGGATCCGAGCTTCAGTTTGTGGATCCCTGCATTGATTAAAACTAGAAAACGAGGAGTGTGCTTTTGTGAATGAGTGGAGTTCTGAATCTGCCAAAGATCACGCACGGCCTCCCGTTAGTCCTGTTGCCGATTCTTTCAGTAATTCTCAAAAAGCGACTGTTTGGGAGCTTCGGCTGTATGTGGCGGGGCAAACCCCCCGATCGATGACTGCCATCGCCAATCTTGAACGTATTTGCCAGGAACACTTGCAAGGACAGTATCACCTTGAAGTGATCGATCTCATGGAGAATCCAGAGTTAGCCGCAGAGGATAGTATTTTGGCAATTCCGACCTTAGTGCGTCGCCTGCCGCCGCCGGTGCGTCGTGTGATTGGTGACCTCTCCGATCAAGAGAAAGTGTTGGTGAGTTTGCGACTGTTACCCCATTCGGTTGAGTGATGCTTGGTGAGTTAGTTTTTAACCCGATCGATCCCTAGGGCGTAATCTCGCAATGGTTTTTCTCCAGTATCCTCCCCTTTCCCCTTAGAGTTGGAACGTTCCAATGCCCCAGATCGAGTTACCGCCACAACGCCTCCTCATTGTGGATGACCTACCTGCTAATTTGAAAGTATTGCGCGGTGTCCTGGATTCCCTAGGACATCAGATGATGTTCGCGACCAGTGGCCAGCAAGCCTTGGATAGGGTCGCGAATACTCCCCCAGACTTAATTTTGCTAGACCTGATGATGCCGGATATGGATGGTCTAGAGGTCTGTCATGCGCTGCAACAGTCCCCCCAAACGGCCCATATTCCCGTTATCTTTCTGACCGCTAGCCACGAAGACGACCACCTCAAACAAGCCTTCGCCGTAGGAGCCGTAGACTACATTACCAAGCCCTTTCGATCGGACGAACTCCTCGCACGGGTTCAAACCCACTTGGCCCTCAGCTACCTCAAAAACCAAGCCCATCAAAAAGCAGATCAAGAAGGCTTAATTCGCCAGGTTATTACTGATTTACACCATTCTCTAGACTTAAATAGCATTGTTCCCAATGCCTGCAACCACATCCAAACGCTGCTCCATGCCGATCGGGTGCTGCTGTGCAACTGCTCTGACTCTGACTCCTGCTGGATTGTCCACTGCCTAGAAGCCCATCGCTTCCTGCCCGATACAGCGCCCCCTCCGTTTAGGATTTGGCAAAAACAGCCTTTCACCTGGGTTGCTAAGGAGCAAAGTCCATTGATCAGCCCATTGGACTCTGTTTGGCTAGAGTACTGGCAAATTGAGTATGAGCTACGGCTCCCCCTCTGCCAAGGGGATGAGTTGTGGGGTGTGGTGATGATTCATGGGGTTGCGCCGGAGTCGATCGGTGAGAGTACAAAGGAGATGTTGGGGCTGATTATTCACCAGTTGGAAATTGCGATTGAGAAAGCGGAACTCTATCGGAAATTGCAAGCAACCCAAGCAAAACTGCTGGAAACGGTCGATCAACTCCAATTGGCTAACTTAGTCCTAGAGCGCCAAGCGCAAATGCTAGAGCAGCAGGCTAATATCGACGGGTTGACCCAAATTCCCAATCGTCGTTATTTTGATGTCACGATCGAGAAAGAATGGCGACGACTCTGCCGCGAAAAGCTGCTTTTATCCTTAATTATGGTTGATTTAGACTATTTTAAGGATTATAACGACTCCCTGGGCCACTTGGCAGGGGATGAGTGTCTCAAGAGAGTGGCTCAGGCCATTGTGGACACCCTTAAACGCCCCGCAGATTTTGTAGCCCGCTATGGGGGAGAGGAGTTTGTGGTTGTGTTGCCCAATACGGACAGGGCAGGAACTGCGGAAATTGCCCACCAAATCCAAGGGGCGATCGCGGCTCTCCAGGTGCTGCATCCTTCCCACCCTTCCAGCAGTCAAGTGACGTTGAGTGCGGGCGGTGCGACCCAAATGCCTACCCTAGACAGCCATTGGACGGCTCTGATTGACCAGGCCGATCGGGCGCTGTACAAGGCTAAACAAGGGGGCCGAAGCTGCTACTACGATGTTTAGGTTTGGTCGATTGATGGGATATTTCTGGAGATTGATCGGGAATATGGGATATTAATCGCTGCCGATCGGGAGTCACCTGCACGATCGGCTATTGCTCCATATCCCTTCGTTTTTCCTAAAGTCCCAAATCCGATAGCCCAGGATGATCGGCGGGGCGCGGTCCTAGGGGCCAGTGAAACTTGCGATCGGTCTCTGTAATCGGCAAATCGTTAATACTGGCAAGACGGCGCTTCATTAAGCCGGTTTCCGTAAATTCCCAATTTTCGTTACCATAGGCCCGAAACCAAGTCCCTGCATCATCGTGCCACTCGTAGGCAAACCGCACTGCAATTCGGTTTCCTGCGGTCGCCCACAGTTCCTTAATCAGGCGGTAATCTAGCTCTTTACTCCACTTACGCTGAAGGAAAGCCACGATTTCCCCGCGTCCTGTGATGAATTCGGCCCGATTGCGCCATTGACTATCGACGGTGTAGGCTAGGGCAACCCGCTCTGGATCCCGTGTGTTCCAGGCATTTTCTGCGAGGCGGACTTTTTGGGCCGCAGATTCAGCATCAAAGGGTGGGAAGGGGGGTTTAGATTCAGTCATGGTGATTTTGGGTAATTTTGGGTAATTTTAAGTCGCTCAGGCTCAATAAAAGGAGGTATGGGCTACAGCAGAATCAGGGTTTCAGCGCTCTTAAGTGCCTATTACCTTCCCTGAGTAACGCTTTGTAATAAGGACTTTAGTCCTTGCAGCCAATCACGGGATGTGCCCCTGGTTAGCTCAGGAAGGAGCGGTAGGGACGCGGGAGCGTCGGGGGAGGTATTCCCACGCGGGAGCGTGGGAACGAGCAACTATAAACTAGGGACGGGGAAATATTGGGATTAAGCGACTAGAACGGGGGTTCGATCGAGTTCGCTACTCAGGCGCGTTACCTCCTGCCGTGCCCACTCATCCGCCGCCAGAATATCCTCCAAACTCGGCGCTTGGTTATTGTGATCCCGGTGGCGATCGCAGGTCTTTTCAATCACCTTGGGAATCTCCAAAAATCCAATCTTTTCCTCCAAAAATAGCGCCACAGCCTGCTCATTGGCCGCATTGAGCACCGCCGTCATGGAGCCACCGGCCCGACCCGCTGCATAGGCCAGCCCCATGCAGGGATACTTGGCATGATCCGGCTCCCGGAAGGTTAGAGTCCCGGCTTTGACCAAATCCAGCGTTTCCCAGTTGGTAGCCAAGCGCTCCGGCCAGGAGAGGGCATAAAGCAGCGGCAGACGCATATCAGGCCAGCCCAGTTGCGCCAAGACCGACGTATCTGCCACTTCAATTAGGGAGTGAATGATACTTTGGGGATGGATGACAATATCAATGTGGTCATAGTCTAGGCCAAAGAGATAGTGAGCTTCGATGACTTCTAGCCCCTTATTCATGAGCGTGGCGGAGTCTACGGTGATTTTGCGGCCCATGCTCCAGTTGGGGTGCTTAATCGCGTCTTCCACCTTAACTTCGGCAAGCTTTTCCACGGGCCAATCCCGGAAGGCTCCGCCGGAAGCGGTCAGCAGAATGCGCCGCAGTCCTTCCATCGGCTGGCCGACGCTGAAGCTTTTTTCCTGAGTTAGCCCCTGTAAGCACTGGAAAATAGCCGAATGCTCAGAATCGGCGGGGGTTAGCTTAATGCCGTGCTGTTGGATCAGCGGTAGCACCACGGGACCGCCTGCGATCAGGGTTTCTTTATTGGCAAGGGCGATATCTTTTCCGGCTTCGATCGCGGCGATCGTCGGCAACAACCCTGCGCAGCCCACAATGCCGGTCACAACGGCTTCTGCGTCACCGTAGCGGGCTACTTCAACAACGCCCTCCTGTCCCGCGAGGAGTTGCGGTTGGTTGGGGAGGTCGGCGATCGCGGCTTTTAGCTCTGAAAGGCGGCTAGCGTCGGCCAGTGCCACGATTTCTGGCTGAAATTGGCGAATTTGTTGCGCCACTAACGCCACATTGCGCCCTGCGGCCATGCCCACCAGCCGGAACTGGTCCGGGTACTGCTGCACAATATCCAGGGTTTGGGTGCCAATGGATCCGGTGGAACCAAGGAGGGTAATTGCTTTCACGGTTTTGCCCAGGCGAGGATTTATCAAGAACTTTTGAAAAAGAAGCCGAATCGACAGAAGTTTGGGGCTTATCTCGATCGGATCTCGAAGATCGGGAAAATTGGATCTTTAAAAAATATATCGGTCAACGGCCTAGGGTTAAAGATTTTGTGAAATTCTGCTCGGTTGGGGCAAGGTTAGGAAAACGCTCAGGGCAACTGGCAGGGGCGGGGCTGAAGGATTCTGGGGGACGGTGTGGGACGAGGGTCGTTATTCTTCAGTAGTTCTTATTCTTCAGTAGTTCTAATGAGATTGGGGGGTGTTTGAGCTAAAAGTCCGCAGACTTAAACCGCATCTTGATCCTAATTTATCCGGATCCAGCAGAAGACAACGGGGACAGGGTAAAAACTAGATCGAAGGTCCGTCTGTTTGGCTTAGTCGATCGGGGCTGCTGTGACGACCAAACTGGCTGGGAGTGAGAACCGACCTCTGGGCCAGGGAGTTGCAGCATTCTTCATTCAGTTTGTGTCATCCCTTGGGGTTGTTCTTACCATGGCTAATGCTAGTTTAACAGCGCTTTCAGTTCAGAATCCTCGCTTTCAGTCGAATCAGTGGCAGAAACGCCTTAACCGTATCCAAAAGCGTCTTTGGCAGACGGAAGCTTATCGAGAGGTTCAGGATCAGCTTACACACTGGGTGGGCGATCAGGCTTCAGCCCAAGCAATTGAGAGCTTACTGGGGAGCCTGAGTCGCCAAGCTATGATTTTGGCGATCCAATATATGTTTCGAGGAATGCAACAGTCATTTGAGCAAAAGTTTCAAAATCTGAGTGGTTCACTGGAGGCTACGCCGATCGGGGCTACACCGATGGGATCTCACCCAACTGGGTCTGTGGCTCCTGAATCTCGCCCGATGGGATCTCACCTGCTTGAATCTCACCCGGTTGAATCTTGCCCAGTTGAATCTCACCTGGTTGGATCTCACGAATCTCACCTGGTTGAATCTCACTTGGTTGAATCTCACCCGGTTGGATCTGGCTCTACTGGGTCTAACTTTACCGGGTCTAACTTTACCGGGTCTAACCTTACCGGGTCGGCCTTGATGGGATCTAACCCTCCTGATGTGGCGGCTATGGCTGCGGCAGTGACCTTGGCTCAACCGTCCCACGCTGCGGCGGTGATTCCCCTGAAGGCTAGGAAACCCACTGAGGGCTTAAGTTTGGATCTGATTTTTGAGGCGGAGATTGTGGAATCTGCCCATGCTGCCAACTCTGCCCTTACGCCCCGCCCAACTGCCAATCCCTCAGTTCCCCACCCCTCTCCGACCCCGATCGCCGCTGCCCTAGTTCCGCACCAGAAAGCCTCTCTGGATGCACGGGTCTACACCCACCAGCGGCATCAGGAAGATGCAGAAGTGGCCGCGATGGTTTTTTCCATGGCTGCGCCTGCCCGTGCCCAGTCTACAGCCGCCGTTGCCCACAGCCGCAAAGATCGCAAGATCCAGGCGGAAGTTGCGGCTGCGGAGGAGTCTTGGTTAGGGGCATTGCGGGAGATGATGGCGAAACTCAAGGCCGATCGCCTCAACAAGGGTATTTCCTATCTGCAACTGCACCAGAAAACGCAAATCCCGATTTATCAGTTGCAGTTGCTGGAAGTGGTGGCGATCGATCGGCTCCCGGAACCGATCTATATCAATGGCTTTGTGCGGCGTGTTGCCGATGCTCTGGGCCATAATGGCAAGGAATTAGTGGCAACCTTGCCTAACCCTAATCCTTACCCCGAAAATATCGTGCCTGATTGGTATATTAAGCACCAATCCGTAGCCAATAAGGTCCAGGTGCAGCCTGTCCATCTCTATGTGGGCTATGCGGCCTTAATGGCAGGTGCTTTGGGGGGATTGCAAAGCGTGATGGAACCGGCTCCGGCTCCCCTGCCTGCCCTGATGAATCAGTCTTCCCTGGAAAGTTCTTCGTCCTATGAGGTCGTCAAAACTCTGCCTACGGCCCTATGGGAGCAGTCTGCGGCCCTAAATCAGGCCAGTATGGCCCCACCAGAGCGCCTCAGCAGCGCTCCTGAACTCTCACCCTAGCGTGCTATGCCCCTAGCTCTGCACCCCAAACCACTTTAGGTTGTAAACAGGGGCCATAGGCTCCCATGCGATAGGTGCCAACGCCGAGGAATTGCCCGGTGTCCGTTGTGATGCAAAAGGGGCTGTCGGGTGCTGGGGTATTGGGTACTGGGGTATCGGATACGATCGTATGCGGTGATCGATCGGCGCTAGGGGAAGAATCGGGCCTGTTGTCAGGGGCTAAGGTCTGAGGATCTGCGATTCCTGGGGCTACGCTTTCCCAAGCTAGCCGTTTTCCCTGTTGCCAGTCTTGGGACTGGGTGGGGTTGAGGTGGAGGCGAGGGAGGTGACTGAGGAGTTGCAGGGGCGGCAGGAGGGTGAGGTTGTGGGACTGGAGTTGAGTGGCGATCGTGTCGAGGTCTAAACTAGTTTCCAGGACAAGGCCAGCGCTTTCTGTGCGGGTTAAAGCGGCAAGGGTTGCTCCTGTGCCGAGAATTTGGCCTAAATCGCGGGCGATCGATCGGATATAGGTTCCCGTCCCACAGCGAATCTCTAGCACCAACTCCGGAAACTCCCCCGATCGCCACTCCACCACCTCAAGCTGGTAAATCTCCACCTCGCGATGGGGCACCTCACTTTGATCAATCTGATTCTTTCGCGCTAAATCATAGAGCCGCTTCCCTTCAACTTGAATGGCGCTATAGCAGGGCGGAACCTGCTCGATTTTGCCTCTAAATTGCTCTAAAATCGGCCTAATTTGCTCTAGATCCAGATGGGGTGCTGGCTCCTGGGTCAAAATATAGCCATCCAAATCGTCGGTGCTGGTGGTCAGACCAAAGCGCACTGTGCCGCGATAAGCCTTGGTGCCAGGGAGATATTGCAACAGCCGCGTTGCTTGGCCAAGGGCGATCGGCAGCACTCCGATCGCGGCGGGATCCAACGTCCCCCCATGGCCCACCTTTGGCGGTTTAATTGTGGCCGTTTTGGCAGGTTTACCGTGGGAATCCTTAGGTTCTGCCTGAGCTACTGCTGCTTTTAAGGTCTGTTTCAATAACCAGCGCACCCGCGCTACACAATCATGGGAAGTCATCCCCGCTGGTTTCGCCAAGTTGAGGAACCCATCCAATAACCCCGCTAAACCGCTATCCTGTCTCTCTGTCATTGCAATCTAGCCTTTCCTGTCTTGAATCAGTAATATATCACCATAGCGCTCAATCTCTCGCCGAAGCCCGGTTTTCCCCTAGGGATTGCCCTGGGAGTAGTGCCAAAGGGGTTAGGAGACTTGGCCCCTCTATCATCTAGAACCCTGTGGTGGCTGGGTTTCCCGACCCAAGGCGACATTTTAGGGCTGTTTATCCGGTTACTGGCAACGACAACCGGCGGCGATCGGCAAGAATTTCGAGAATTTTGATACAGTAGCAATAGCACTCAAGGTCTGCTATGACTAGTCCGTCCCCTGTTGATTTATGCTCCAGTCCAACCTTAGAAGCGCCTCAACCCAAAACCTGGACGGTACTAGAGTACCATCGCCTCAGTGAGTTGGGGCTGTTGGAGCGCCACGATCGCACAGAACTGATGGAGGGTCAGATTGTACTGATGGCAGCTAAAGGAACGGCCCATGTGACCACCTTAAGGCTACTGGCAATTGTGCTAGGAGAAAGTCTTAAGGATAAACCTGTTTTTGTGGCAACACAGGATCCGATTCAGTTGAACGATCGATCGGAGCCGGAACCTGACCTAGTGGTGGTGCGGGGGACTGCCTTGGACTATCGATCGCAGCACCCCCAACCAGCGGACTTGTACCTTGTGGTTGAGGTAGCCGACTCTACGCTGACCTATGACTGTGGGCAAAAGGCAAGGCTCTATGCCCAAGCGGGCATTACCGATTATTGGGTTGCGGATGTTCAGAATCAACGGTTACATCTCTTTCGCGATCCTACCCCTGTGGGCTACAGCCACCATCTCATCCTCACCCAGCCCCAAGGTGCGGCCTTGCTAGCTTTTCCTGCCTGTAGGATCAATTTACACGAGATTTTCCCGTCTAGTTAAGGCCAAACCCACATCACTAGACCTCTATGAAGCGGGCCGGAAGGGGTGGGCCGGAAGAGGTGGGCCGGAAGACTTGGCCCCTACCGTCGATCCCAGAAGAGGGCCGGAAGACCCGGCCCCTACCGTCGAGACCTGTTCGATGCCCCCCTGAACTTTAAAGCGGTGGGTGCGTTTCGTTTTTGCCCCGGTACGGACTAAAGTCCGCACTACGAGCCTTTTGGGCCAGGGCAGCGGTTGTGTCTTAAGGACCGTCGTTCCTTAAAGAAAGATGGCGTTCTCGATCGTAATGCACAGGTTCCATGGCAGTATGGTCACTACTTTAATTGTTCTCATTGTCTGTAACGTCTGACACAGGAATAGCCCATGGTTCTACAACTCGGTGATACCGTTCCCAACTTTACCCAGTCTTCCTCTGAAGGGGAGATTGACTTCCACTCTTGGATGGGCGATAGCTGGGCTGTGTTGTTTTCTCACCCCGCCGACTATACCCCGGTTTGCACCACGGAACTGGGCGAGGTGGCCAAGCTGAAGCCGGAATTTGATCAGCGCAATGTTAAGGTGATCGCCCTCAGTGTGGATGATGCAGACTCCCACAAGGGTTGGATCGGCGATGTGAACGAAACCCAAAATACGACCGTCAATTACCCGATTCTGGCGGATGTGGACAAGAAAGTGTCGGATTTGTACGGCATGATCCACCCCAATGCGAACGCCAAGGTGACGGTGCGCACTGTGTTTGTGATTGACCCCAACAAGAAGCTGCGCCTGACCATTACCTACCCCCCCAGCACAGGCCGTAACTTTGAGGAAATCCTGCGGGTGATTGACTCCCTGCAACTGACCGACAAGTACAGCGTGGCTACCCCTGTGAACTGGAAGGATGGCGATGATGTGGTGGTGGCTCCCACCATTCCCACGGAGGAAGCTAAGCAGAAGTTCCCCAAAGGCGTGACGGAAATCAAGCCCTACCTGCGCATGACTCCCCAGCCCGACAAATAGGTTAAAGATACGGTAGGGGCAAACCCTCTGTGGTTGCCCCCGCCGATCGGGAGCATCCCAATTTAGCGATTTAACCGATCGGGTAGGGGCAATCCCCCCGTGGTTGCCCTGGTTTTGGGCCGAAGAGGGGAGCCACGGGGGCACGACCCCTACCAAGATATCTTCACAGTGGGATGCACCGGTCTGGTTACCCCACAGTGAAGACGTTGTGCAATGGGCCTCTGGCCTGTCCATGGGTGGGATGGAGTGGGATAGACCAATCCTCTGTATTGTCACGATCACGCTAAAATTTACCCCAATCCTTGCAGTTTTTTCCAAGTTATGGCCAGCATCACCTTCGATCGCGTCACCAAGCGCTATGACAACGGCTTTACAGCGGTGCGGGATTTGAGTCTGGCCGTGGCCGATCGGGAATTTCTGGTTCTGGTTGGTCCCTCTGGCTGCGGCAAAACCACCTCGCTGCGGATGCTGGCGGGGTTAGAAGACATTACCCAGGGCAAGCTTTACATCAACGATCGCTGCATTAACGAAGTCCCGGCTAAAAACCGCGATATTGCCATGGTTTTTCAGTCCTACGCCCTCTATCCCCACATGACGGTGTTTGACAACATGGCCTTTAGCCTTAGCTTGCAAGGGGTGCCCAAGGCAGAGATCCAAACACGGGTGCGGCAAGCGGCGCAACAGTTGGATATTGAGGCGCTGCTCGATCGCAAGCCCAAGCAACTGTCTGGGGGACAGCGGCAGCGAGTGGCCGTGGGGCGGGCGATCGTCCGCGATCCCGCTGTTTTTTTGATGGATGAGCCGCTCTCGAACTTGGACGCTAAGCTGCGGGTCCAGGCACGGGCGGAACTGAGCAAGCTCCATCGTCAATTGGGCACCACCTTTGTCTATGTCACCCATGACCAAGTGGAGGCGATGACGATGGGCACCCGCATTGCGGTGATGAATCAGGGGGTTTTGCAACAGGTGGCTAGCCCCCAGGAACTCTATGATTCGCCCAGTAATACCTTTGTGGCGGGCTTTATGGGCAGTCCGGCGATGAATTTCCTGCCCGCTCGTGTTGTTTCGGCAGAACAGGGCTGGGGGATCCAAACCGCGACCTTAGCTTTGCCCGTGCCGTTGACCTTGGCCGATCGGGTCCAGCCCTACGGCGATCGGGAAATCATCCTCGGACTCCGCCCCGAAAGCCTCTACGACCCTGCCCACCGCCCCGCTAATCGGACGTTGATCGCTGTGCCGATCGCCGTCACCGTGGTTGAGCGCATGGGCAATGAAGCCATCATCTACGGCACCCTCCAGGATGGCCAAGAAATTGTTGCCCGTGTTGATCCGCGCTGTCAGTTCCAAGTGGGGGAGGCGGTGGAGTTGGGGTTGGATGTCGATCGGGTGTATCTCTTTGACCCCACCACGGGCCAAGCCATTTGATTGCCAACGGCATGGGGGGCGGCAGTGGGGGCAGCACTGGGCGCGGGAACCACGCCCCTACGGGGGATGGTGGCCGATCGGTGCTAGGGGTTGGCAAACCCAACCCAGGGCATTTGGTTGGTAGTCCGCCAAAGGTCAGGATATCGGTATGACGGCATTGGCAATCTGGCCGCCTCGATCCTGACTGATGAGGCACTACCCATTTGGTGCGATCGCCCTAGGCCGCCGTGGCCGCCTTGGTTTGAATTAGCTCAATTTTGTAGCCATCGGGATCCTCAACAAAGGCAATCACCGTTGTGCCATGCTTCATTGGCCCTGGCTCCCGCGTGACCGTGCCGCCTTTGCTCCGGATCGCCTCGCAGGTGCCGTAAATATCCTCAACCCCCAGGGCAATGTGGCCATAACCATCGCCAATGGTGTAGGACTCGGTTTCCCAGTTGTGGGTTAACTCAATCACGGCTTGCTCAGACTCTTCGCCATAGCCGACAAAGGCCAGGGTAAACTTGCCGCCGGGATAATCTTTCTGGCGCAGCAGCTTCATACCGAGCACATTGCAGTAAAAATCAAGGGATTTCTCCAGGTTTCCAACCCGAAGCATGGTGTGGAGTAGGCGCATAGTTACAGCTTTGAACAATTCAATGGTTAGCCCAGTTGGGGATTACTCCTGAATTTGGGCGGGGATGCCTTGGCTTTCAAGTTCTTGGAGCAGGCTTTCCGCACTGGCTCGATCGTCAAAGACCCCAAACTGAATATTAGCGCCCTGGTTGGAATTTTTCAGATAGGCATCGGGGACCACCTGTTGCGCTTGGTCTAGGAGCCGATCGCTGGTGTAGGGCGTAACCACGGAAAAGCTGCCGCCAGAACGGACCGCAGGGGCGGGGGGTGGGGCTGGCTCGATCGGCTTGGGGGGTGGGGCGGGGGCCGCAACGGGGGCCGGAGGCAGGGGAACGGGCGTTGAGAGCGAGACGGGGGGAGCAGCAGGGGCAGGGCGGATCACCGGGGCGGGGGGAACAGCGGGGCGGCTGGGGGTGCTGGCTGGGGTACCGCTAGAGGTTCCCCCAGGACGACCTGCACTAGGCGCAGTCGGGGGAGAGGGGGCTTCAGCCGTGCGGGCGGCAAGGGTTCCGGTGGGATCGATCGCCGTTTTCAAGCCTGATAGCAGACTCTCGTTAGCGCCCGCAGGATTAGGTGCGGTGCCGGGAGTCCCTGGGGCCGTGGGTGCAGCGGGGGGGACGCTGGGGGTTTGGGGCGTGGCACTGCTGAGATTACCTAGGCCCAAATCCACAAATTCCTGGGCAGCGAGATCCGGGCCGGAGGGCTGGGCTGGGGTAGCATTGGGGTCAAGGGGGGGCGCGGTTGCGGCCTCTGGGCTGCTACTGGGGCGAAGGAGGGTGAGCAGCCGATCGACTCCCCACTGTTCCATCATGGTGGGATTCATGGCCACATAGCCTAGGGTGCTGCTGGACAGCAAGAGTAACAAAATTGATCCTAGGCCCAAGGGGGATAGCAGACCCTCTAGCCATGCAGGCAAGGCTGTTGCCTCCTCATCCTCCGGCAAACTTTCCAGCAGAGCCTCTGAGGAGGCTAAATAGCCGCTGGGGGCGGTGCTTGCCACAGCGGTGCTTGTGGTGGGGTCTTCGGTTGTCAGGCCAGGGGCGACCCCCTTGGGGCTGAGGGCGAGGACGGTCCCGTCAGGGGCGATCGCCGTGCTGCTGGCTTCCTGCACGTTGGGGGAATCGGCAGGGCTGAGGGTAAGCACTTGGGAGGCTCGGTCTACAAGAATGACGGCGATCGGCGGGTTCAGGTCGGCCTGCTCAAGGCTGGCATGGCTCAGGTCCGGATCGCCGATCGGCTGGCTGACACCCGCCTCACGCTCCTGGAGGTCGCTGACAACCAGACCCGATCCGGTCAGCAGCGGTCGATCGGCGGGAACGTCTGCGGTGGGACTATCCCAGGGATCCGCTTCTTCCTCAACCCCCAGGTCGTTGACTGCCTGGGCAGGGAGCAGAAACGAGGTGGCCGGGGCGGGTAGCGTCGCTTGGGTTGAATGCTGACCTGCTGCTGGTGTTGGGATCGCTGCTGTGGGGGAGGGGGAAGGTTGAACCGGGGCCGATCGATCGGCCTCCTCCACACCCCAATCCCCATCATCCTCCATCAGCGACAGCAACGCCTCCAAATCCTCATGGCTCAGGTCGCTGGCCATCTCCGGTAGCTCCTCAGCCCCCGGCACCGTCTCTGCCTGGACCAAGGGCAGCACGAACCCCGCCGTGGCCCCTAATTCCTGAAGGGCCAGATTTTTCCCCGTTTTTGCCTCTTCTGCCTCCGTTGCGGGGACGAGCTGGGACAGGGACGCATCCGTAAAGGTGCTAAAGGCATCAAAGTCGAAGGCTTCTTGGAACAACTGAGCCATCTGCGGATCAACGGACTGGGGGTTAACGGGTTGCGCTGGGGTTTCAGCGTCAGCCGTGTTGGCAGAGGGCGGGGTTTCGGGGCTGGGGGGCTGGGGTGGGGCCGCGATCGCGGGCGGAACTGATGTGACCCCCTGGGCGAAGGGGGGTGGGGCCGCGATCGAGGTAGCCTTGGGGGGAAAGCTGGGGGGAGCCGGTTGGGGCGGGGTAAAGGCGGTGGGGGCAGTAGACCGGGCTGACGGGGCTGACGGGGTGAGAGTGGCGGGGCCGCTGCGGTAGTGACCCAGGGTAGGGATGGGGGCTGATGCCGGGGCGGAACCGGGGGGGGCCGAAGGTTGCTGGGCTGGCTGGGTCTGTTGGATTAGGGATTGGGGGGTCGCTGGGGGCGTAGAATGGTTCGTCTGTGCTGAAGCAGGACTAGGGGCCGTCGGGGGGTGGCCAGTGGCCTTGGAGGCGGCACCAGGGGCGGCTGTAAAGGGCTGGACCCCTGGCCCTGTGCCAATCCGCAGAGGACTGAAGCCCAATCCTCCTTGGCCTAAATCGCTCCGGAATGAAGGCGCAAAACTACTGTCGGCAGTGGATCCTCCCACCAACATGCTGGGGCTGGCCGATCGGGGCTGACGGGCCGAAACCGTCAGACCGGCAGCTTGGGAATGCTTAAGGCCCAGGATCTCCAGGGGGGCAACCTGGGTTGTGCCCGATCGGGGTGCTTGATTGCGGCCCTGTTGGTGCCGTTTCCGGCGACGATAGCGGTGCAGTTCGTCGTCGAGGCGGACATCCAAACATTGCAGGAACTGGGCTAGGGTCGTGGTGCTGGCAGATGGGCCGGAATGGCCGGAGCCGGAACCGCTAGCATGGCCCTGTGTTGCTTCCCCTTGGGCAAGGGGGGGGCGGGCTGTCCGTGATGGATAATTCATCTAAAATTCCCCTTTCAGTTACAAGGAGCCTGGGCGATCGCCGGTTCATTAAAGCCTAAATCGTTGCGATCGTCCAACGGCTTCGCCAGATCTTCGCTAGACAGTTCGCTAGAGACTATGAAACGTAACGCTTTCCAGACCCTGGACTCAATTTTGGGAAAGATGCGGCAGCAGGCTAATTGGCAAGCTCCCCAAGCTTTTCAGCAAGTTGTGCAAGTGTGGCCCACGATCGTGGGCACCGCCGTTGCCGCCCAAACCCGTCCCGTGCGTCTGGAGCGGCAACTGCTTCAAGTGGCCACCGCAACCTCGGTGTGGGCACAGCATCTTCAGTTTGAGCGTCACCATATCATGGCCAAGCTCAAAGCAGACCTAGGGCTAGACCTGCGAGAGATTCGCTTTTCTTCAGCCCTCTGGTCTGTGGCTCCCTATCCCGATCGGCATAACCTCGCCAGCGTAGAGCAGCAAGCCCTCTGGCAGCGACACCCCAGCCGCATTCATCCCCCCGCCCCGCCCTTGGCACCCTTGGGCACTCCGGTGGCTTCTTTTGTGGATTGCCCCCAATGTAACTGCCCCACCCCCCCCGGTGAAATCCAGCGGTGGTCTGTCTGTGCCTTCTGCATGGCCCGATCGCGCTCCCAGCCCTAGGGCGTGTCATCAATTCACCGTAGAGGCCTTGGGGTATCCGCAGGACACGCCCGCCCCAGTTTTATCGGCCAGGGGCTGTTATCCTGACACTCCGAGCATCCTAGGATTACCAGGATGACAGCCCCTAGGGAGGTGCGATGAGGCTGGGTGCTGGCTGTTTCCCTTCTGCGATCCCCTCTATGCTTGCGTTAACTTACGTGAGTTCGATGACCCTCACCCCCCAGCCCCCTCTCCCAAAACGGGCGAGGGGGAGCAACCTTAGAATCAGGGTTTTAGCCCCTCTCCCTGGGGAGAGGGGTTGGGGTGAGGGATTTCCGGCACCTGGGTCGAACTCACGTTAACTTTGGTGAAGTGTGGGCCTAGTTTGGGCCGCAGGGGAATACTTCCATTGGAAAATTTGTAGTGTGTTTTACAAAAGTTTTAAAGCCCTTTCCTTTTGATCCCCAGTGCTTTCTTCTGCAAAGCCGTAGGGATCCCATTGAGAATCTTAGTGATTACACTCTCTTTTTATGAAAATCCTAAGGGACTCTAAAGACTTTCTAAAGATGGAGATCTTTAGTTTTGTCCGGAAGTCATGACTATGCCTTGTCTTGACCGCGATCGGAGTGGGCGAAGGGGAGTTTGCCATTAGGGACAATGGATAAAACGGCAGACCCAGGTACTGGTATCTCCTGCGATTTGTCTCGCAATTCCCTGATCCCCAGTTGTTTTCCTCCACCTGGACCGCGCTCCCCTTGTTGTTCAGATCCTGGCTTTAGATCTGGGCCTAATTCTGAACACATCTCCCTGGGTCTATCTCCCTGGGTGTAGTGGTGCTGAAAAGTGGCAACCCAGGATGGGCTGCGATCGCGGCAACCGCCCCCAGTGTCCTTTGTCTCCAGCTTCCGACCCTAGGGCGTGTCATCAATTAACCGTAGAAACCTTGGGGTATCAGCGTTACACGCCCGCCCCAGTTTTATCGGCTAGGGGCTGTAATCCTGACACTCACGGCATTCCAGGACTAAATGATGACAGCCCCTAGCCCGATCGCCTAGCCCAAGTGAGATGGTTTTTTCCGATCGGGATGTTTCTTGCTGTGTTGTTGAACGGTTGTTAGCAGGGTGGTTCGGGGCGTTGTGCCCGCTGAAGTCGCCTTTGAGGAGTTGTTAAAAGGTAAAGGTCATCGCCATGGATAATTTTTCTCACCTATCGTCTTCCTGTCGCTACTGCCGCTCCTATACGCCGGAGGGGCGGCGGGGTGGACATTGTGGCCGCTTAGACGTAGCGGTGATGGGGCACTGGGAAGCTTGTCCCCTCGCTTCTCCGCCCTTTGCTAAGCCGTGGTCTGCTCCTGTACCTTTACCGCCCTTGGTTGCGGCCCCCGTGGTGATACAGGGGCGCACTTGTTCGATTCCGTTGTCTACCCTTGCCTGTCCTGTCGCAGAGCCAGAACCTGCCGTGATTGCGTCTTAAGCAGCGCCTGAGGACACCAGAACTACGGCGAATCCCAACAGTCCAAGAGCGTCAGGTAGCGTAGGGCAGGGTGGACAGGGGCTTTGGGCTGTGTCCGCAGGGTTAAACCGGCTTGGGCTGGGGTTCGATCGCCTTTTTTGCCGTTACAGCGGGCGCAGGCCGTCACCACGTTCTGCCAGGTATGCGGTCCCCCCTTCGATCGGGGCACGACGTGATCCAGGGTCAAATCCTGATGGCTTCCGCAGTACTGACAGGTGTGGTTGTCCCGCTTGAGAACGCCGCGACGGTTCACCGCAGGCACTTTCCAATGCTGATCCGATCGGCTGTAGCGCAAGCGAATATGTTCCGGCACGGTCAGGACTTGGCTAGGCGATCGCAGTTGCCAGGATTTGGCCCGATCGAAGCTGAGGGATTCGGCCTGTCCGCTCAGGAGGAGTACGGCGGCCCGTTTGAGGCTTACCCGTGCCGTGGGCAAATAGTTTTGGGAAAAGACCAGCACGGATTTTTGCAGCAGGTTTTGTTGCGGCAGGTTTTGTTGTAGTACGTTGGGCGACAAGGAAACCTGTTGCCCTGGGGTCTGGGGGGGTGCCATCGTTTAACCTCCCATTGAGATCAAGTTGAGATGAACTGAAGATCAAGGCCAAAAAAGCCCGTAGTACGGCCCGTAGTACGGACTTTAGTCCGTCCCTTAGCCGTCCACTGACCAAAAAGGCCCGTAGTACGGACTTTAGTCCGTCCCTTAGCCGTCCCTTAGCCAAATGGATGGGGTCTAGTGACAAGGAACTAGGGGGACGATCGGGGGCGATCGGGACAGCACAGCCCGCACGGTTTTTAGCGGTTTAGCGTTGAGATCGCAGGGGGAAGTCTGGGATGAACTTCCAACGATCGCCCCCCTAGCCTTGCTAGATTACTAGATACTACAGACTGTATTACAATTTGTCCAGCTCATGCTGGTCTAGAGGGGCCGTGCTAAGATACAGGCACCTTTACAAAACTTTAAAAGAAGCCGGAAACAGCCGTGGTTACAACAACCCTGCCCTCCCCAACCCTCAATCCCCTAGACTGGACCTGGCAAGGCCACGCCATTCGCTACACCGTGGCCGGTCAAGGTAAGCCCGTTGTGCTGATCCATGGCTTTGGAGCCTCGATCGGCCACTGGCGCAAGAACATTCCCGATTTGGCCGCAGGGGGTTACCAAGTTTTTGCCTTAGATTTACTGGGGTTTGGCGCATCAGCCAAGCCAACCCAGGAGTACAGCTTAGAGTTGTGGCAAGACCTGCTGTGTGATTTTTGGCAGGAGAACATTCAGCAGCCCACGGTGTTTGTGGGCAACTCGATCGGCGCACTGCTGGCCCTGATGCTGGCGGCGAACCATCCCGATAAAACAGTGGGGGCCGTGCTGCTCAACTGTGCTGGAGGGCTGAACCACGGTTCCGGCGACATTAACCCAGTTTTCCGGGGCATCATGGGCTTTTTTACCAATCTCGTCAACTCGGAATTTTTTGGCCCGATCGTCTTTAACCAAGTCCGCCGCAAGTCCCAAATTCGCCGCACCCTCTACCAGGTCTACGGCAACCGCGAAGCCGTCACCCCCGAACTGGTGGATATGCTCTATGAACCCTCTTGCCATGAGGGCGCACAAAAGGTTTTTGCTGCGATTTTGCGGGCACCCTCCGGCCCCACTCCAGCGGAGTTACTGGAGCGTTTAGAGCGGCCCGTCTTGGTCCTTTGGGGCGAGAAGGATCCCTGGGCACCCGTGTCTGTTGGTCGCCGGATGTTCCAGCCCCACACCGAAGAACCCAGCCTCCAGTTTGCCAGCATCCCCAAAACGGGCCACTGTCCCCACGATGAGCGGCCTGAGGAGGTCAATCCCCGGATTTTGGACTGGCTGCGCCACTATCATTAGACCGGGTTAAATCGGGCATTAAACCGGGCCATTAAACCGGTGCAGGTATCCCCTTCCGCCGTCGATCGGACACCGTGCAAGGCATTCCCCAGCCCCACCTCTGGCTGATGTTGTTGTGAGTCTATCGCCCATGATCGCCACTGCTCCCCTAACCCAGAAGTTCAGCTTTGAACAGTACCTCGCCTACTGCGATGGCCATGAAACGCCCCATGAACTGGTAGAAGGAGATCTAATCCCGATGACGGTGGGTACCGGTAAGCACGGCTCAATTATTCGCTTCCTCTGGTTGCAATTCGAGCAAGCCAGTGCCGCAAGTGGTCATCCTTGGGTGACCTTGCCCGGTTTAGTAGGCATTCGATCGCCGCGTGGGCGGCGCTGGGAAACGTCGCGGATTCCTGATCTGTCGGTGTTGCCCAAGGCCCAGTGGGAGGAGATGGCCGATCGATCTGCGGTGATTGATTTTCATGAAACGCCGCCGCTGCTTGTGGTGGAAGTGGTCAGCCCTTCCACGAAAACCGACGATTACCGATCGAAGCGATCGGAATATGCCCTCTTACAAATTCCAGAATATTGGATTGTGGATCCCTTGGCTGGGAACGTGACGATCGGCCTAGAGCAGGCCCAACTCTATGACCTGACGCAATACCAGGGGGAAGACCTGATTCAGTCCCCCACGTTCCCTAGGCTTACCCTGACGGCGCAACAGATTTTGACCGCCTAGGCCCATCGCTGCGGGCAGAAAATCGCCTTGCGGGGAACAAGCTGGAAAATGGTATACTCACGCAGTCGGTTCCAGTGGGGAGCAGCCACTGGAGGTAACGGGGAAAGTTTGGTGCAAGTCCAACGCTGTCCCGCAACTGTAAGAAGAGGCGGCTGAATGCAAGCCATGGCGATCCAGGCCGCGATCGCCCCCTTGATCGCAAGACCCATTGCCGATCGAACCCTCTTCAAGCCAGGATGCCCACCGTCGCCCTGATCCGCTCTTTTCCATCTGCGAGGCACAGATTTATGCGTTTCCCTCTTCCCCCAACCGTTGTGAACGCTGATCACAGTCGGTTTAGTACATCTTTTCTCTCCTCAGCCCTGCGCACCGGATCCCGCTACAGCATGGGCGCTCTCCTGATCGCGTTAGTTTCGGCCCTTGTCCTGGTCCGCCCTGCCCTGGCCCACCACGCCATGGGCAACACCACCCCCAACACCTTTGCAGAAGGCTTGGTATCGGGATTGGCCCACCCCATCATTGGCTTAGATCATTTAGCCTTTGTCGTGGCCGTGAGTTTTCTCAGCTTGAGCCAGTCCTTGGGGTTGCGGCTGCCGATCGTGTTTATGGGCCTCGCCATGGCGGGGACGGGGCTGCATGTGATGGGTTGGAGTTTGCCGGGGGCAGAGGGGGGCGTAATGCTGTCTGTGGTCTTGGTGGGTTGGTTATTAACGGGCAATCGTCAGCCCCAGCCTTGGCTGTTAGCGGGTTTGTCTGCCTTAGCCGGTCTATTCCATGGGTATGCCTATGGAGAGTCGATCGTGGGGGCTGAGACAACGGCGCTCTTTGCTTATCTGCTGGGCTTTACGGCAATGCAGTTGGCGATCGCGGCGGGCCTGATGGGGTTTGGCCAAGGGCTGCTCCGGTGGGTTGCGGCGATCGGGGGGGTCGATCGGTCTAGCGCGACCGGTCTCCATGCCGTGGGTTGGCTAACCTGTGGCATTGGTCTGACCTTTCTGGTCTCCAGCCTTATGGATGCCCTGCTACCAACGCTGTAAGGCAAAAACTATATTGTTGCGGTGTTGTGCGGTCGCTAACGCACCCTATGAATCCCAATCACAAGCGCTTGCAATCGGTGTCTGAAATTTTATCTTCCCAACAGCGATCGCGGCTGGACGAAACCAGCGATACCTTTTTCTACGCCCAGCCCCGCCTGGTTACCCATGTGGATGAGGCTTTTCTCGATCGCCTGACCCAGCTTTATGCCGCCCGTCTCAAACCCAACAGCCGCATTTTGGACCTGATGAGCAGTTGGGTGTCCCATTTGCCGGAGATGACGTTTGCCCATGTGGAGGGTCACGGCATGAACGAGGTTGAACTGGCCAAAAACCCCCGTTTAGACCATTATTTTGTCCAGAACCTCAATGATAACCCGGTTTTACCCCTGGAATCTGCCAGTTTTGATGCGGTGCTGATGGCGGTTTCGGTGCAGTATCTCCAACAGCCGGAGGCGGTCTTTGCAGAAATTCGGCGGGTTTTGAAGCCCGATGGACAGGCGATCGTCAGTTTTTCCAATCGCATGTTTTACCAAAAGGCGATCGCGGCGTGGCGGGATGCGTCCGACTCGGAGCATGTTAATTTGGTTTGTCGCTACTTTCGCAATACCCCTGGCTTCAGCAAGCCCCAGATCATTGCCGAAGTCAATGACGAAATCCCGGCTTTCCTGCGCCTGATGGGGTTTGGCGGGGGCGATCCGTTTTATGCGATCGTGGCCCAAGTTGATTAGCAATCCCCTCCTCTAGCCCTGTTTATGCGATCGTGGCCCAAGTTGATTAGCAATCCCCTCCTCTAGCTCTGAATGGGGTGCATTTCACTTTGCCACTGTACGGACTAATACCAAATCCGTTGAGCCTGAAACAGAATAAACGGGTAGGGGTCGTGCCCCTGTGCCGACCCTCTGACCGCCAAATACAGGGGCAACCACGGGGGGATTGCCCCTACCAAAACGAATCGAGAT
>JAYKJG010000333.1:0-10686 GCA_035286285.1 Prochlorothrix sp. | reverse complement strand
TGACGACAGCCCTAGGGGCTGGGTTGGTGGAAGCGGATGCCCAAAAAGACATCGTATAAAAACTGCCAAAACTCCTTGCCTGAGAAAATTCCCAGGGTTTGGGGGCTGTTTTTCTCGTCCAGCAGGGGCCGCGTTGCCCCGTAGGCCGCCTCGTAGCGATACCAGGGGATCGATGGCCAGAGATGGTGAACCAAATGATAGTTCTGGCCCATGATCAAGTAGTTGAGGATGCGACTGGGGTAAACCCGTGCATTGCGCCAGCGGTGCCGTTCCTGGAAAGGACGGTGGGGCAGGTAGTCAAAAAAGATCCCCAGGGCAATCCCCACCACTAGGGCGGGAGAAAACCAAAAATTGAGAATATAGTCCTGGTAACCGTAGTGAATTCCCAAATAAATCAGGACCCCGACAGCGGCACGTCCGAGAACCCACTCCAATAGCTCAAACTTCCGCCAGAGTCGTCGCCGGAAGAAAAAGATCTCGTGGTAAAAGAAGCGGGGGGCAATCAACCACACTGGCCCGCTGGTGGAAACAAAATGATCAGGATCATTCTCTGGGTCGTTGACGTTGCCGTGGTGCTGGAGATGGACCCGCGTAAAAACGGGAAAGGAAAATCCGAGCAACAGGGCGCTGGCATGGCCTAGCACAGCATTGACAATGCGGTTGGGGTGGGCTGCATTGTGGCAGGCATCGTGGATCACCGTACCGACCAAATGCAAGGCCAGAACATTCATCCAAAAACAGCACCACCGGGGCCAATCCCAGGCCATGTACCCGAAGGTGGAACAGGTGGCTAGGGCGTAGGAGCCAAGACACATCCAGAGATTAGGATTCCAGGTGCCGGGGGGCTGCAAGAACTCGCGGGGTACCGTCGTCAGGGGCACCTGCGCCTCTGACTGGGGTTGGACCCTCCTTTGCTGCGTCTTTTCAGGTTGAAGTGCGGTTGGCATTCAGATTACTTGGGGAAGTCTGGACAGACGGTTTAGGGAGACAAGTTCCCTCCAGGCAAGGACCGACAGGATTGACTTTTAGAAACCAGTTGGGTAAGGTCGCAGGTGCCCAAGACCTCTGGGACTCAGTGAACCTTTGGACTGCTTCACCCCTTCGTTGAGGCTGAACCGCAGGACTGAAGGAAACCTGGGTTAGATGATGGAGCAAGCGGGATACGCCTTGCTGGTTCCACTCCTGAACCGATCCGCAAAAACTACAGATTCACCAAAAATTGCAGACAAGGTTTGCTCTAACCCAAGAGGATTCTGGGTCTCATTTTTGGGGAGTGGACGGGGCATCACCAGAGCCTAACCAGGGCGAGGGATTCAAGGGACCAAGCTGGGTAAATTGGACTCGCACAAAGGGCTGAACTCGACCACGGTTGATGTTGGTCTGAGGATCGTCAGCTTGCTCTGTTTGGGCTTGCCCATCAGAAATCCTGTGCAGATCTCCTCGCGTAGTATACGACACAAGTAAACATTGATAAAGTTTTATGACAATTTTACCGGGCTAGATGAGAACCCTTGGAGTCCCGGTAGCCCGGAGTCTATTGGGGAGGATCAGGAGGGACGATGTTAGATTTTCTGTTGCCGTTTAACTTGGGGGGGGAGTGGAGCTTAACCCTGTTCCCCGTTCGGGTCATGTTGTTCCAGATTTTGGTGCTGCTGGTGGCGATCGCCCTGGAGGCGCTGGTCTTGGAACAGAAGCTGGGGGTGAGCAAGCGCGGGAGCGTTCAGTTTGCGGCCATCCTCAATCTTTTTTCAACCATTGCGGGTTGGCTGATATTTTTGGTGGTGGAGGTGGTGGTACCGGAGCAGTGGCGCTGGGAGCTGATCAATTATGTTCTGTTCGATCGGCCCTTCCAAATTGATGCCCAAACCCTCAGTACGCTGGCGGTGTGCTTTTTCCTGGTCACCTTTGTCTTTACCTTCTTTATCGAAACCCAGGCGCTCAACTTTCTGTTGCTGATTTTGAGAACGGAACCCAAGATCCGCAAGGAGACGAGCCAGGTCCAGAACAACCGCATGAGCCGCTATCAGGCTTCTTGGACCGATCGCTATCGCATGAATACGCTCCTGATGGCCAATGCCTACAGCTACAGTGCCATCTTGGTGTTGCTCCTCATCCGCCAAGTGTTCTCGTTCTAACGGGAGTTCGATCGCCCGCCCCCAGCCCCCCATTCCCTTAGGTGCCATGAAAGATCTCGTCGCCGCGATTAAGTCGATCCTCTGGCCGGAGCGCCTCTACTCCTGGCAAACCGCTATGGCTCTGTGCGTCCTGGCCTGGGTTATGTCTTTCCCCACGGATCCCCCCATCCAGAATTTACTAGTACGCTTGGGCTGGATTTGCCTCATTGCGGGGGTGGGCTGGATGACAACGGAAAACCCCATTGCCCTGTGGGGTCTGTCCTTTGGCCCTTGGCTCACGGGGATCCTGATTTGTATTTTTCTGTTCATCAGCAATCCAGAGGAGAGCTTGCCCCGCATTGCGGTGATCCTCTGGCCGGTGATTGCGACCTTTGTGGCGGCTTTCCCCGCTAGTTTCAAACCCACAACGGGGCTGCAAGTCCCCCCCCTTCAAACCCGCACCCGCCTGGTCCTGCTGCTCCTCAGTAACCTGTTGATCATGGCTTGGATCCTCCTGTTCTATCTCATGCAGGACTGGCTGGTGAACTATCCCGGCCTGCGGCAAGAGGATTTTAGCCAGAGTAATTTTGTGGCGGCGGTGGGAGAGGTGCCACCCCAGGAGGACCGGGGAGCCAATATTGTGCAGGCGATGTCTGCGACGTTGGAGGGTGAGGTGATGGGGAAGCCGCGATCGGAGGTGGAGCGCTGGCTGCTGCAACTGCGGGAGGATCCCGATGCGCCCAATCTGTTCCGCGATCGGGTCTTCGATCGCCTTGCGCTGACTACACCGTCCTTTGTGCGAGACGGCAAGCTCTGGCAATTTGAAATTCGGATCACGGAACCGGCCTACCGCATGGTGTTGGGGGCGCGGTGGATGGGGCCAAGTGCCTACAGCGAGGGCTATTTGATGCAGCGATCGTGTCAAATTAGCTTTACGGGGAATGGACCGACGGCACCGGCTGCGGTCTCCTGTGGGAACCAAATCAATAAGATTGCGCCTACGGCGAGTTAAGGGGAGTTGCGGCGACCCCCTGAAGTAGACCCCCTTCTACCCCTTTGGGGGTCGGGGCTGGGGGATGGGGGGGTCACGTTCGTGGCCCATCGCGTGATTAATCGCGTGATTAATCTAAAAATCATGGCAAGATCGAACAGCATGGCCATTGGGTTCATCCCACTGGAGACGGGCCAGAGGCCCATCCCACCCACAGGGTTGCTTGTGGGATCGCCGGACCGGCGGCTGTCCCTGAACGAAAGTGGGATACACGCTTGCCATTGGGGTGCAGTTCACGTTGGCCAAGGGACGGACTAAAGTCCGTACTACGAGCCTTTTTGGCCAGGGGACGGACTAAAGTCCGTACTACTCCAAAGTGAACTGCACCCTGCCAGTTTCTCCTCGACTTGCCCTTGGCTGTTGTTACGATCGCCCTATGGTCACCCAAACATTCTCCCAATATCTATCCCCCTCCTGGCAATTAACCCTTCAGAGCCAACCCTCGCCCTTGTCTCACTGGATGGGGGAGGTTGTGGTGCGCCAGTTACAGTTTCAACTGATTCGTCTGCTGTCCCCAAGCCCTGCTGCTGAGGCTGTTTCGGCCCCTGACCCGTCCGGCGATCGATCGCTGGGGCAATCCATCCCCCCGTTCCCATCCCCCCTGCGATCGTCCCTGCCCTCCCCCGATGTCGTTCTGGAGGGCAATGAGCAACTACTTCAGCATCTCTACGCCGCGCTGCAAAGCTATGTAGAGCAACACCTAGGCTGTGGCTTGGGCAATCCCAGCGAGGCGGTTTTGGCATGGTCCGGGCTGATTCCGGTGCCCCCGCTCCCACCCCAGGACCGGGCCAGTGCTAGGGAAGAGCGTTCTTGGCTCGATCGGCAGGAGCGATCCGGGGAGTCGGGTTTGGCAGCAAGCTCGGAAGCAGAGCCATGGTCAGACGGTGAGGAAACCGCTGGGTCCAATCCTGCCTTGGCGGTGTTGCCGATCGAAACCGCGATCGGCCCGGACCTACACCAACCCCTCTCCCTCGATTTGGACGCGGAAACCCTAGCCGAGTTGGAAACTGTCCCAGGATTTGACAACTACCTGGAAAGCCCCAGTTCAGGACAGGCTCAACCACAGCAACCCCTCTGCATCCAGATTGAACCCTGCTCCGCCCTGCGCCATCGCCTTTCCTACTTTCCCACCTGGCTCAGGGACGTTTCGCCGCCTTACCCAGATGGCTTTGCACCGTTGGATCCAGGCTTGAATCCGGAGCTTGCCCCTCCCTCCACGCCCGATCCGGAGACTTCCCCCCAACCGGCGCTGATCCTAGAAGTCACCACCCTAGAGCTATTCGACTTGCTCGACGTGCTCGATCAATGGCACAGCAGCATGGTGTTTTTGCCGGACCTGAGAGCGCCCAACCGCTCCAGTGCCCAGCCCTGGTTAAAATCCGCTGCCCTGGTTTTGATTACGGTGGGGGTGACCGTGGGCGGAATGCAGATCTTCCAAGGCCGCGATCGGGTGGCCCTTAGCCCCAGCACTGAAACAGCCCCCTCAGCGGCCTCCGACCTTCCCTCCCTAGGCAACTTGGCGCTGGGGGGCGATCCGGGGACCAATCTAGAGGCCCAACTCAACCTGGGACAGGCTCCCCCCTCCCCCGATACCTTAGGTTTGCCCCAGGTTCCTGGGGCACCCGGAGCCACAGGCGCAATGCCGGGATCCGTTCCCCTCGGCGCGTCCCAACCCCTCTCCCAAAGCGGTGCCGTGACCTTGCCCCCACCGCCGCTCCCCGGTTGGCTAACTCTGCCGCCGCCGCCCTCTACCAGCGCTGGCCCCCTCGCTCCCCTGCCCATCGCTCCCCAGGTGCCCCTCTCCCCTACGGAGTCTGGTCGATCGGGGACGGGCCGATCGACCGCGCCCAGTGCTGCCAGTGGTGACATGGCGATCGCCGATGCAGCCCCCCCTGCCCCTCCCAACGCAGAAAGCCTAGCCCGCCTTGCCCCAGAAGCCGCCTCAGCCAGTGCCGAATCTGCTCAGGCCGCGATCGATCCCGCCATCACCAGCAGCCAAGTCGCCGCCGTTCGCAGCTATTTCCAGAGCGTTTGGCAAGCCCCCGCCGCCCTCACCCAACCGCTCCAGTACGGCCTTGTCATCGGTCCCAACGGCGCACTGCAAACCATCTCCCCCCAAGACACCTCTGCCGGTAACTTCCTCGATCGCACCGGAATGCCCCTCCTGGGAGAACCCTTTGTACCCGCTGCCGCCGATGGTTACAACCGCTCCATGAACCTCACCCTCTACCCCGACGGTGGCGTTGAGGTCTACAGCCTGGGCGCTTGGTAAATCAGGCAATGCATTACTGAAGAGGATCGCCCCCCCATCGGTTAACCCGCCCCAGGGAAATCGACCCTTCCCCAAAAACCCCAGGCTTGCCGAAACGTCCGCCCTCAGCTTAGACTAGAAGACTGTGTTGAATTGTCACCCATTATGCCCAAGCTCAAAAGTCGTCGAGCTGCCGCCAAACGTTTCCGGGCCACGGGAACTGGCAAGGTGATGCGCCGGAAAGCCTTCCGCAACCACCTGTTGCAGCACAAATCTACTAAGCGCAAGAGCAACCTCTCGAAGCCCGCCGTCATTGACGAAACCGACGAAAAGCGGGTCAAGGGAATGCTGCCCTACCTGGGCTAGACTCCCTTGAGAGATGGGGGTTGCCCCTGAGCTTTGCCCAAGCTTCCCCTGTTGCTTGCTTGCAATTTTTTGCTTGCAATTCCTTGCTTGCCTTTGCTAATCCCGTCCTCAACCAACTCGTTTCCAAGCCAGAAACGCAACCAGTACCATGACCCGAGTTAAACGGGGCAATGTTGCCCGCAAACGTCGCCAGAAAGTCCTGAAGCTTGCTAAGGGCTTCCGGGGTTCCCACTCTAAACTGTTCCGCACGGCTAACCAGCGCGTCATGAAGGCATTGACCAATGCCTACCGCGATCGTCGCAAGCGCAAGCGTGACTTCCGTCGCCTGTGGATTGCCCGGATCAACGCAGCCGTGCGTCCCTACGACCTCAGCTATAGCCGCTTTATCGGTGGTCTCAAGCAATCGGATGTCCAAATTAACCGGAAAATGCTCTCTCAGCTTGCGGTGTTGGATCCCGATGCTTTTAAGGCTGTTGTGGATGTGGTCAAGCCCTAGGGCACAGGGCGATCGGTTTGGGATTGGGTCAACCTATCCCAGTCCATGGCCTTGGCCCCGCCTGCTGTCCACCCCTGCTTTCCATTGGGGCGATCGCGCCTGCCGCCCCCCTTCATGCCCTTGCCCTTTCCCAATCACATCACCGTGCCATGAGAGAAGTTCTGCCCCTAGCTTATCTAGGTTTACTTGTGGTTCTCCTGGGAGGAGCCAGCTTTTTTGTAATCCGGCAGGTGCTCCGAACTCGCCGGACAGAGCTAAGCATGGCAGAACTACAAAACCGGCTGCTCCAACAGAAAAAAGGGTCTGCGCGTGACTACTACGAGCTAGCCAGCATCATGATCTCCAAGAAGTTCTACTCCCAGGCTACCCGCCAACTGGAGAAGGCTCTGAAGGCTGAAGATCTGGAGCCGGGGGAACCCTCTGCTTTGATCTACAACGCTCTGGGCTATAGCTATGCAGCCCAGGAACAATATGATTTGGCGATTCGCCAGTATAAAGAAGCCATTAAACAAGTCCCGGACTACGTGGTTGCCCTCAATAACCTGGCCTTGGCCTATGAGCGCAAGCAACTGATGGCCCAAGCCCTGGAAGCCTATGAGCAGGTTTTAGCCCTGGATCCCAGCAATAAATCCGCTAACAAGCGGGCTGACCTGTTGCGTAAGGTTGTGACGGTGACCAAGGCTCCGGCTAGCTCCTAGGGCTAGGGTGGCAATACCGCCACGTTTTGTTGCCTTGGCCTGATGGTTGCCTTGGCCTGATGGTTGCCTTGGCCTGACTGCTCCTCTCTAGTACCCCCACCGCACTCCCCCATAACCCCCCGTGCTGTTATCCTCTAGTGCTGCTCCGTCCACCACCCCCCGCACCATTGGGCGATCGCTGCAATCGGTGTTTGTGATGGTTGTAATCTCGGCGTTGATGTTTGGGGGACTGGGCACCCGCCTTGCCTACCTCCAACTAGTGGAAGGCTCGAAAAATCGCCAACTGGCCGAAGATAACCGCATCCGTCTGGTCTTGAAGCCACCGGAGCGGGGGCGCATCTTCGATCGCAATGGCAAACTCCTAGCCGGAAGCAACCCCTCCTATTCTCTGTTTCTGTGGCCGATCGCCCTAGAAGAAAAGGAGTGGCCCCGCACGGTCCAGCGCCTGTCCCAAATCCTCAAAATTCCGGCTGAAGAAATCCAAGCAACCCTGGAGAAAGAGGGCTTCAATTCCCCCTATCGCGTTCGCATTGCCCGGGGCTTAAGTATTCAGCAGGTGGTGGCGATCGAGGAAGCCCGTGCCGAGCTTAAGGCGGTGGAAATTGATGCTGAAACAATGCGCTACTACCCCAATGGGGACTTAGCGGCCCATGTTTTGGGCTATACGGGAGAGATTACGGATACCGAACTGGAGGAGTTGGCCGATCAGGGCTATCGCCTGGGGGATATGCTGGGCAAGTTGGGCATTGAAGCGGCCCTAGAGAGCCATTTGCGCGGCGAGTGGGGGGGGCAGCAGGTGGAGGTGAATGCCACCGGGGAAGTGATTCGGATTTTGGGGGAACAGCCGCCCATTGCGGGGGATGATCTGATCTTGACCCTGGATTTGGGCCTCCAAAAGCGGGCCGAGGAGGTTTTGGGCAACTTAAAGGGGGCGATCGTAGCTATTGATCCCCGCAATGGCGAAGTGTTAGCTATGGTCAGCCGCCCCACCTATGACCCCAATATTTTTTCTTCTCGCATCAGCGAAGAGCAATGGCAGCAGCTTCAGGCCAAGGAGCACCCTTTTCTCAACCGTGCGATTCGGTCCTTTGCCCCCGCTAGCACCTATAAGATCATCACCACAGCGGCGGCGCTGGAGTCTGGCCAATATAGCCCCAGCACGGTGCTGTCTACCTTCCCTTACCTGGATGTGGGGGGCCATCAGTTTTGGGACTGGAACCGGGCTGGCTTTGGTCCCTTGGGGTTCCAGGGTGCTATGGCTTGGAGTAGTGACACCTTTTTTTACCAGATAGGCCGCAAGCTGGGGGAGAAGCCGATCGCGGAGTGGAGCCGCAAGTTTGGCTTTGGGGAGCTTACGGGGATTGAGTTAGCCGATGAGGAGTCGCCCGGTGTGGTGCCCGATAGTGCTTGGAAACAGGAATATATCGGTGAGACTTGGTTTATTGGGGACAGTATCAATATGTCGATCGGCCAAGGCTACCTCCAAGCTACCCCGCTCCAAGTGGCTTTGATGTTTGCGGTGCCCGCCAATGGCGGCTATTTGGTGCAGCCCCACCTGCGCCTAGACCCCCAGGATCGGCGCGAGTGGCGATCGTCTCTTAATATGAAGCCGGACACAATCCGAGTGCTCCAAGAAGGGCTGCGGGATGTGATTACACGGGGCACCGGGGCCGCACTGCGCACCAATACCTTGCCCCCCGTTGCGGGTAAAACCGGCACCGCTGAAGACCAGCCCCGGAAGTCCCATGTTTGGTTTGGGGGCTATGCCCCGGCAGATAATCCGGAAATTGTGGTGGTGGCCTTTGGCGAAAACTCAGGAGGTGGGGGCGGCAGTGTGGCGGCTCCCATGGTGCGATCGGTCCTAGAGTTTTATTTCCAGGCCAAAAAGGGCCAAACGGGGAAAGCTCAGGAGGCTCCGACCCCAGAAAACAGCCCTCCCATACCCCAGGTCACGGATTAAACCGGTCACGGAGGGTGTATTTCACGTTTGCCAAGGGGCGGACTAAAGTCCGCACTACGGGGTCCATTACACGTTTGCCAAGGGGCGGACTAAAGTCCGCACTACGGGGTCCATTTCGCGTTTGCCAAGGGGCGGACTAAAGTCCGCACTACGAGCCTTTTGAGCCAGGTCACGGATGAAGCAGACTGCTTTAATTCCCCTTCCATTGCTGCCAACCTTGACCTCCAACATTTCCGACAACCCCTCTCGACAAACCACCTGCGATCGGGGCAGCTAGGCCGCAATTCCCATTGGGATCCCCGTCAAGACAGATCCAGACCTGGGAATTCCTGTTTCAATGGCCCCGGAATTATGACAGATTCTTAACGATCGGAAGGATCGAAAAGGTTCTACGGTAGTTGTGGGACTACCTTGATATCCCGTTTTGCAATTTCTTTATAACTACGGGCGATCGACAGCGCTTAACGGTGATCGGGCCACTCCCCTTCATCGCACTGTTCCTTCAGCCCTAAAAACACTATCCCTTTCCTTGGACATTCCCCCATAGCCCTGGGTAACTCCCTGTCTTGCTGTGGAAACCCGGTAGATCTTGGCTGGATAACAAGACACCGGCACCCCCAACAGGGCCAGCGGTTAAGTACGAACTCCTGTTTCCAAGAACCCATAAAATACATGAGTAATGGTCTAAGCGTATCTACGGCAATGGACTTGGCCAGTGGGTTACGTAACTTTTGGTATCCGGTTGAGTTTTCCAAAAATCTGGGCGCAAACACTCCCCTCGCCTTTGAACTGTTTGATCACTGTTGGGTTCTATTTCGGGATCAGACCGGTGCGATCGCCTGTATCCAAGATGAGTGTGCCCATCGGGCTTGTCCCCTGTCCCTGGGTCAGGTTGTCAGCGGCAAAATTCAATGTCCGTACCATGGTTGGGAATACGATCGCGACGGCACCTGTACCCACATGCCCTCCTGCCAACCCACGACCATTGCCGTGGATCACCTACCAGTTATGGAACAGGGCGGCATGATTTGGGTCTGGCCTGGGGCACAGCAACCGGGACCCCTGCCCGATCGTGCCCCCCAAATCCCCGACAACTTCACCCTTCAGGCCGAACTGGTCATGGACCTAGAGGTTGAGCATGGCTTGATGATGGAAAATCTGCTGGACCTTGCCCATGCCCCCTTTACCCACACCGGCACCTTTGCCAAGGGTTGGCCCGTTCCGCCCTTTGTCCGCTTTGCCACCGCTGCGGCTAACCCCTGGACCGGCCACTGGGATCCCTACCCCATCCACATGACCTTTGAACCTCCCTGTTTTGTCATCAGCACGATCGGACTGCGGGGCCAAGACTGCGGTCGCCACCTCCACCAAGTCCACGCCTGTTTACCCCGTGGCCGTGGCCGTACCCGTCTGCTCTATCGCCTTGCCCTCGACTTCTGCCAATGGCTCAACCAGGTTCCCGGCACCCATTACCTCTGGCAATATTTGGCCAATCAGGTGATTCGGGAAGATTTGCGCTTAGTGCAAGGCCAACAGGAGCGCCTCAAAACCGGGGCAGATGTGTGGCGACAGCCCGTGGGTTACGACAAGCTGGGGATTGCCTACCGGCGCTGGCGCAATCAAGTGGAGTGCAGTAGCCCAGAGTGGCCAGAATGTCCGCCCCTGCCGGAGGTGGAAGCGCCTTGGGACACCGTATCGGACACGGGAGAGGGCACTGTATTAGAGGGTTCGCTGCCAGATGACGCGCTGC
>JAYKJG010000332.1:0-3915 GCA_035286285.1 Prochlorothrix sp. | reverse complement strand
ATTTTTCACCATGATCCGCTCCACAATGATGATTTCTTAGATGCTGTGGGGCGGGAAGCTGCCGATCGGTTCCCCAGGGCAGTGATGGCCCAAGAGGGTATGGTGTTGTCACTGCTCGATCCCTAGTCCAGCAAGGCGGAAATTTCTATCCCCTTCCTCGTGCGGGTCTCTGGCCCATGGGGTGAGCGAGATGCTCCCACTCATGCATAATTTACACCTTGATTTACTAGACTGATTGAGGTTGAAAGCTGAGGAGCTGGTACAACTGGCGTTAAGCCGAAGTGCATGGGTTGGGCGCGAAAGTTGGGCGCGAAAGTTGGGCGCGAAAACCGCGCCCCTACGGCTTTTAATTCCCGATTGATGGCAGAATTAATCCGCCCTGGAAGTTTAGCAATCACAGGTTGGCGATTACAGGTTGGCGATCGCGGTGATATGCCTTTATAGAGCAAGCCAACCTGAACTCTGAACACGCTTACTCCCCTCTCCCCTTGTGGGAGAGGGGCCGGGGGAGAGGGGCCGGGGGAGAGGGGTTAGATCCCCACTAGATGCCCTTGTGGTAGTCCTGGATAGCTTTAACCTCTAGGGGAGCGGTTTGCATAGCCTTAATCGCCGCCACTGTTGCCTTAGCTCCGGCCACCGTCGTCACAACGGGGATTTTGTAAGACAGTGCGGTGCGGCGGATGCTGCGATCGTCCAGTTGCGCCTCCTGACCCACCGGAGAGTTAATTAACAGTTGCAACTGCTCATTCTTAATGGCATCCAGCACATGGGGACGACCCTCATGGACCTTCAAAATCAGTTCCACCGGCACCCCTGCTTCGGCTAAGGCAGCGCAAGTCCCGGAAGTAGCCATGATTTTGAAGCCTAGGCTAATAAACTCCTGGGCTACGGGGATAATGGCGGCCTTATCGCGATCGTTCATCGAAATAAAGACGTTGCCGCTTTGGGGCAGTTTCTGGGAAGCCCCCAGTTCCGCCTTGGCAAAGGCCCGCCCAAAGTCCACATCAACACCCATAACCTCACCTGTAGAGCGCATTTCTGGCCCCAGGATGGTGTCAGCACCGGGGAAGCGATCGAAGGGCAGCACCGCCTCCTTCACGGAGAGATAGGGGGGAATGACCTCTTGGGTGAAGTCCAGTTCCGCCAAGGTTTTGCCGGACATGATGCGGGAAGCCATCTTGGCTAGGGGCACGCCGATCGCCTTAGAGACAAAGGGCACCGTCCGGGAGGCGCGGGGGTTGGCTTCCAGGATATAAACTTGGTCGCCCTGGACCGCAAACTGAATATTCATCAAACCCACAACTTTGAGGGCTTTGGCCAGTTTAATCGTGGATTCTCGGATTTCTGCCAGCACCTTTTCGGGGAGGCTGACGGTGGGGATGGAACAGGCAGAGTCACCGGAGTGGATGCCAGCCTGCTCAATGTGCTCCATGATGCCCCCAATCACCACGGCCCCTGTGGAGTCGGCTAGGGCATCGACATCGACCTCAACTGCGTTTTCCAGGAATTTATCAATCAAAATCGGGTGATCCGGCTCAACCTGGACTGCCTTGGTCATGTAGCGCTCTAGGTCTTCGTCGGAGTAGACAATTTCCATGGCGCGACCGCCGAGGACGTAACTGGGGCGGACCACAACGGGGTAGCTGACGCGATGGGCACAGGCGAGGGCTTCGTTGTAGCTCCGGGCGAGGCCGTTGGGGGGTTGGGCAATGTCCAGTTCCCGCAGAATTTTCTCGAAGCGCTCGCGGTCTTCGGCGGTGTCGATCGAATCCGGCGAAGTGCCCCAAATTTGGGTTTTGACGGGGCAGTTGGGATCGTTGAAGTAGTTTTGCAGCGGTACGGCTAGCTTGAGGGGCGTTTGGCCACCAAACTGAACGATGACCCCATCGGGCTGCTCTGTTTCAATGATATTGAGGACATCTTCCTTGGTGAGCGGCTCAAAGTAGAGGCGATCGCTGGTGTCATAGTCCGTCGAAACCGTCTCTGGGTTGGAGTTGACCATAATGGTCTCGAAGCCGTCGTCCCCTAGGGCAAAGGAGGCATGGCAGCAGCAGTAGTCAAACTCAATGCCTTGGCCAATGCGGTTGGGGCCACCGCCGAGGATCATGACTTTGCGACGATCGCAGGCTAAGACCTCGGTTTCTGCTGGTTCTGGGGCTAAATTATCGGTGGTTTTGAGGATTTCGATCGGGGATTCGTAGGCGGAGTAGTAGTAGGGCGTAAAGGCTTCAAATTCCGCTGCACAGGTGTCTACGGTTTTGTAGGTGGGAATGACCCCCAAGCCCTTACGATAGGCCCGCACTTCGTCCTCAGTGGTTTTGGTCGCAAAGGCAATTTGGCGATCGCTAAAGCCCTGTTGCTTCACCGCCAGCAAGGTTGCTGCATCCAGGTCTTTGAGGGGGGTACGCTTGAGGAGCTTCTCGGTTTCCAGCAATTCCGCCAATTTATCCAGGAACCAGGGATCGATCGCCGTCAATTCATAGAGTTCCTCTGTGGTCATGCCCAAAAGCATGGCGTGGCGGAGGTTGAAGATGCGATCGGGGTTGGGAGTCCGCAGTTTGGGCCGGAGTTGTTGGATACTGGGCAGTTTTTCAGGGCGATCGCAGCCCCAGCCCGCCGCACCAATCTCCAGGGACCGCAGCGCCTTCTGGAACGATTCCTGGAAAGTGCGCCCCATGGCCATGGCCTCGCCCACGGATTTCATTTGGGTGGTGAGGGTGGAGGTGGTCCCGGCAAACTTCTCGAAGGCAAAACGGGGAATTTTGGTGACTACATAGTCGATGGTCGGCTCAAAGGAAACGGGCGTTTTTTGGGTGATATCGTTGGTAATTTCGTTGAGGCTGTAGCCGACGGCCAGTTTTGCCGCAATCTTGGCAATGGGGAAGCCCGTCGCCTTGGAAGCCAGGGCCGAACTGCGGGAAACGCGGGGGTTCATTTCAATGACAATGACATCGCCATCGTCGGGGTTAACGGCAAATTGGATGTTGGATCCACCGGTTTCGACCCCAATTTCCCGGATAATCTTAATGGAGGCATCCCGCAGCCGCTGATACTCTTTATCTGTCAAGGTTTGGGCCGGAGCAACGGTGATCGAGTCTCCGGTATGGACCCCCATGGGGTCAATGTTCTCGATCGAGCAGATAATCACGACATTATCGGCCAGATCCCGCATCACCTCTAGCTCGTACTCTTTCCAGCCTAGGAGCGACTGTTCCACCAAAATCTGGGACATGGGGCTAGCATCTAGGCCCGATTGCGCGATTTCTTCAAATTCCTCTTGGTTATAGGCAATGCCGCCGCCGGTGCCCCCCATGGTAAAGGCGGGGCGGATGATCAGGGGGAAGGAGCCGATTTGCTGGCCGATCGTCTTGGCCTCATCCATGGTGTTGGCGATGCCGGAGGGGCAGACCTTGACCCCAATTTTTTCCATGGCCTCCTTGAACAGCAGCCGGTCTTCGGCCTTTTCGATCGCCGGTAGCTTGGCCCCAATTAACTCTACCCCTAGCTCGTCGAGAATCCCCATTTTGGCGAGGGCTACGGCGGTGTTGAGGGCGGTTTGGCCGCCCATGGTGGGCAGAATGGCATCAGGGCGCTCTTTCTCGACAATTTTGGCGACTAGTTCCGGGGTTAGGGGTTCGATGTAGGTACGATCGGCCATGCCGGGATCGGTCATAATCGTTGCTGGGTTGGAGTTAACCAAAACCACTTCATAGCCCTCTTCCCGTAGGGCTTTGCAGGCTTGGGTGCCGGAGTAGTCGAACTCACAGGCTTGGCCAATGACAATGGGACCAGAGCCAAGGAGCATGATTTTGTGCAAATCGTTACGGCGGGGCATAAGCGGACCATACCTACTGAAAAACCGATCTATTCTAGAGCGATTACTGGATGGGCGCTTGGATGTCTGTCATGATTTCA
>JAYKJG010000331.1:0-7276 GCA_035286285.1 Prochlorothrix sp. | reverse complement strand
ACCGGGATTTTCTGCTTTTCGGCATTGCGGATCATCTTGCCGAGGCGATCGCCGCTGCGATCGACCTCCGCCCGAATCCCCAAGGCCAGCATTTGGCTCACCACCGCATCGGCAAAGGGCCGGAACTCCTCCGTTACGGGTAGCAAACGGGCTTGGAGCGGAGCCAGCCAGAGGGGGAAGTCCCCGGCATATTCTTCGATGAGGATACCAATCAGGCGCTCCAGGGAGCCAAAGGGCGCACGGTGCAGCATAATGGGCCGCTGGCGGCTCCCATCCTCAGCCACATACTCTAAATCGAAGCGTTCCGGTAAGTTATAGTCCACCTGCACCGTTCCCAATTGCCACTCCCGATCGAGGACATCGTGGAAAATAAAGTCCAGTTTGGGACCGTAGAAGGCGGCTTCCCCAATGCCCTCAAAGGTTTCCATACCCAAGGTTTCCGCAGCGCTGCGAATGGCCGCTTCAGCCTTGTTCCAGGCTTCTTCTGAGCCAATATATTTATCAGAGGCTGGATCGCGGAAGCTCAGGCGAGCTTTGAAGTTTTTAAGGTGCAAACTGCGAAAGACCGAGAGGATTAAGTCAACCACTTGGAGAAACTCATCGGCCAACTGATCCGGCGTGACAAAGAGGTGGGAGTCATCCACTGTAAAGCCGCGCACCCGCGTGAGGCCACCCAACTCGCCGGACTGCTCATAGCGGTACACCGTACCGAACTCCGCAAGGCGCATGGGCAAATCGCGGTAGGAGCGCAGTTCGTTTTTGTAGATTTGGATGTGGAAGGGGCAGTTCATGGGCTTGAGGACAAAACCCTGTTCCGCTAGCTTGGCGGCTTCATCTTCCGCCATCATGGGGAACATATCCTCTTTGTAGTTTTGCCAGTGGCCAGAGACTTTGAACAGATCAACGCGGCCAATGTGGGGACTGACCACAGGGAGATAGCCCCGCGCCTGTTGTTCTTGCTTGAGGAAGTCTTCTAGGGTCGATCGCAGCACCGTCCCCTTAGGGGTCCACAGCGGCAGACCCGGACCCACGGGATCGCTGAACAGGAACAGCCCTAATTCTTTCCCCAGCCGTCGATGATCCCGCTTGAGGGCTTCTTCTTTGCGGCGCTTATATTCCGTCAACTGCTCCGGCGTTTCCCAAGCTGTGCCATAAATGCGCTGAAGTTGAGCTTTGGTCTCGTCCCCACGCCAGTAGGCTCCCGCTACGGTTTCTAGGGCGATCGCTTTGGGGTTCAGTTCACCGATATTCTCCACATGGGGGCCAGCACAGAGATCCCACCACTGATCGCCCAAATGGTAGAGCGTAATCGGTTCTTGGATGCTATCGAGGATTTCCAGCTTGTAGGGTTCCCCTAGGCTCTCAATGCGGCGTTTCGCTTCTTCCCGCGAGACCTCTTCGCGCTCCATGGGCAATTTTTGGCGGATGATCTTATCCATCTCTTTTTTGATGGCTTTGAGGTCCGCTTCGGTGAAGGGCTGGTCCGTGTCAAAGTCGTAGTAAAACCCGGTTTCGGTCCAGGGGCCGATCGTCACCTGGGCCTTGGGAAAGAGCTTTTGCACCGCCATGGCCATGACGTGGGAAGTACTGTGGCGAATGCGCTTGAGGCGATCGGACTCGCTGGTACGGGGCAGGTGGATTTTTTCGGGAGCGGCTTCTGGGGGTTGCTCAGCCCGGTTTTGCTCAGCTTGCACAGCAGGGGACGAGGACATAGGACGTTAAGGAATTTGCGAAGGAACGATTCGGTTAAACGATGGCACTGACTGGAGACCTGAATAGACTGAGGCCCAAACAAGACCCCCATGAGACCACACCATAAAACTCTTGTAGGCTAATGCTACGGTATCCCGGCAAGCTTCGCCTAGTCAGACCGAGGGGACGATCGGGCCAGAGTTTGATTTATCCTGGGTAATTAGGACACAGAGACCCCTCACCCTCAGCCCCACTTCCTTGGAAGAGGGGAGCAAGAGTGTTCAGATTCCAGTTCAGGTCGCTACGGATCACTGCGGATCGCCATAGGGTGCTGTGATTTTTGGCTGTGATTTTTGTTTGATTCTTAACTTGAGATTGATCTATGGATACTACCCCAGCAGCAACTCCTGAGGAGATTTGGCGTTTGCTCAGAGAACTGACCCAAACCCAGAAAGAAACCCAAGAGCAGCTTCGAGAGTTGCGGGACTACACACGAGAAACCGAGCGCTTGATCCAGGCATTCTCCCAAGAGACCGATCGCCGCATCCAAGAAAATGAACGCCGCTCCCAGGAAAATGAACGCCGGATCCAGGAGTCCCGGCAGGAAACGGAGCGCGTGATCCAGGAATCACGCCAAGAAACCGATCGCGTGATCCAGGAGTCCCGCCAAGAAACCGATCGCCGCCTTCAGGAAATTTCCCAGGAAACCAAGCGTGTCATCCAGGAATCACGCCAAGAAACCGACCTCAAGCTAGCCCAAATCAGCCAGGACGCGAACCAGCGTTTGGGGAAACTGAGCGATCGGCTGGGGGAGTTTGCTGAATATCAAGTGCGGCCTGCGGTGATTCGGCTGTTTCAGTCCCGGAATATTCCCGTGCGGGAAATGATTCCCAACCTATCTGTACAGGAGGGCGACGAAGGCATTGAAGTGGACTTGCTGGTGGTGAATGGACAGAATGCCGTGGCCGTAGAGGTGAAGCTAAAACTGAGTCAGGATGATGTGGACGAGCACTTGGAGCGACTAGAGAGCTTCAAACGGTTTATGCCCCGCTATGGTGATGTACGCTTGGCTGGTGCGGTAGCGGGGATGATTGTGCCCACAAATGTGGGGCGCTATGCCTATCGCAAGGGGCTGTATGTGCTGGCTCAGTCGGGTGATACGATGACAATTCTGAACCGTGACGGGTTCCAGCCCCGTGTCTGGTGAGGCCAAACGGGAAGGGGAACGGGCAGACCCAAGCCTCGATCGGACGTTTCAGGGCCAAGGAGTTGGGATCAAAGGATCGGCTGCGATCAAAGAATCTCGATCGCGGTGATGTTCTTACAGGGGAAACCGTTTTAAGATAAGAAAACCCTGTGTAAAACCATTGTTGAAAATCCCTGGGGGCAGTGCCCATGTTACATCTCCTTTATCTTGTTGCCTTTACGGCCCTTGCAATTTTGGCCATTAGTAATCTGTTTCGCAGCATGGTCGCCATGGGCAATGGTCCCGCTGCGGGCCGTCCCGATCGAGCCACTAGCCCCCGCCAGGTCCCTCACCCTGAGTTTTTGGATGATGCGGGCAATGTGGTTAACGAACCGCTCTTGGTGATGCGATCGGTTCAGGTGGAAGATGTGCGCAACCGGCTAGATGCGTTATATGAGGCTTCCCCCGGTGGGTCCGACGATCGCGATGAAGAGTAATCACCCCCCCAACCCTACCTTGCCCCCGCAGCCATGAGGAACCGGCGATCGTGCCCGATCGCGCCCAAAACCAAAACGCTCAAATCCAACAGCAAAACAGGGTTTTAGCACAGTCTTAGCAGCTCTTTGAAACCTCGCACTGAGTCACAGCAACCCTAGAAAAGTCCCCCCTAGGAGGGCCAAGTTGCCCTTGGCTTTCCGCTTTTCCCCTTCGCAAGGGGACCAGGGGGGACTCTTGTCCTTGGCCAACTCCCCCAGAACTGCGCCAGAGACACGCCCTTTGTCCCCAACGGGGACCAATTCCCTCGGCAAAACTGGGCGCACCCCCTTCAGCCCCAGCCAAAGCCGATCGGCCCCAGCCGCTTCTCAAACAGGCTCAGCCCTCTAACCCAGACCTCCCCGAAACAGCAAAGCAGAGCGATCAGTCTGCTTAGTCGAATTGATTGTCATGTACAGCCAACTCCCTGTCATATCGCTTAAGCTGTATCCTATTCTCAGGACCCCTCCTCGCCCTTAGAATGTCCTGCAATGGCCCACCACACCCTTCCTAGGGACAGTACCGCCAGCCCAACCGCTATCCCCCCAGCGGCAAGCACAGCCGTTCTGCTCCGTACCGAGGGCAACGCCAGGGAAAGTCTTGCAGCGATCGTAAGGATATGGAGCAATCGCAGCGGATATCTCGAAATCCCCTCGATCGGGACAGATTTCCAGGAAACCGCAGCCATTTTCCCCTCGCATCTCACTCCGTTCCAGCCCCTAGGGTTGTACCTACTGGTGAAGCAGTTCAGTCTCTGGTCCCTACTTCACGCTGTCCCCCACTATGTCCACAGAACCCCTGATCTTGATCGTCGATGATCGGCTCAGCGAGCTTAAACTGCTTTGTCGTATCCTGCGGAGCCGCCACTACGGCCTTATGGTGGCCCAGACCGGCCAAAGTATGCTGGAAAAATTAAACTATGTGCGGCCCGATCTCATTTTGCTAGATGTGATGCTGCCGGACCTCAGTGGCTTTGATCTGTGTCAACAGTTAAAAACCCATCCAACCCTACACTCGATCGCCATTATTTTTCTCACCGCCTTAGCCGATACTGAACATAAAGTGCAGGGCTTGCAGTTGGGAGCCGTGGACTACATTACCAAACCCTTCCAACAGGCAGAGGTCATCAGCCGCATCCAAAGGCAGATCCAACTTCAACAACTCACCCAAGCGCTACACCTCAAAAATCAGCAACTCCTCAAGGAAGTCCAAGCCCGCGAGGAAACAGAGCACCAACTCCACACCTTAACGCTGAATTTAGAGCAGCAGGTCATGCAACGGACTGCGGCCCTACGAGAGATGGTGACCCAACTCCAAGAACAAGAGCAGCAACTCCAGTATGAGGCAAGCCATGATGCCCTCACAGGCTTGTATAACCGTGCCTACTTGATCCAGCACCTCAGCAGAGTCCTTCACCAGTCCCGCCGCGACGGGACACCCTATGCCATTTTGTTTGTGGACTTAGATCAGTTTAAGGGGGTCAACGATCGGCTCGGCCACGGCACCGGAGATACCGTACTGCGTCAAGTGGCCCAACAACTCCAACAACGGGTGGACAATCAGGGGGTTGTGGGTCGCCTAGGGGGAGATGAATTTCTGATTATCGTGGGGCCACAGGCCACGGAAATGACCACCTACTTTACAGACGAAGCCGCTCCCACCCTGCCAGCCTTCTCCTTCCCACCCTCACCCTTTCTCCCCACCCCTCTCCCTCAGCGGGAACCGCTCCCCCCCCTCTCCTGTGATCTGCAACTGCCCCAGTGGATCCAAAGCCAGCTTCTGCCCCTGATTCAAACGATTATGGCAGTGTTTCGCCAGCCCCTGCGGGTAGACCCCTATCTCGTCACCGTCAGTGGCAGCATGGGAATTGTGACCCAGGAACTCGGCTATACCGATGTTAAATGTATTTTGCGGGATGTGGATTTGGCCCTGTATCAGGCCAAACGATCGGGGCCGGGACATTATCTGTTGTTGGATCTGGCCTCTCGCCAAACCGCCCTCGATCGCATCAACCTAGAAACCGATCTCCAACAAGCCCTCAGCAGCGGGGAATTGCGGGTTTTTTATCAACCCATTGTCTGTTTGCAATCCCTCAAACTTGCGGGCTTTGAAGCCCTAGTGCGCTGGCAGCATCCCCAGCGGGGTCTCCTACCCCCCAGCCTCTTTGTCACCATTGCTGAAGAACTCGGACTGATCCAAGACATTGACTTTTGGGTTTTGGAAGCAGCCTGTCAGCAGTTCTGCCACTGGGCACAGGACTATCCCCTCATGAACCACCTCTTTTTAAGCCTGAATTTCTCCCCCTACCAGCTTCAGGATCAAGGGTTAGGGCAGCGACTGAAATCCGTCTGCGATCGGTGGCAATTTTCGCCCCATACCCTGAAGTTGGAAATTACCGAAAGCCTATTTCAGCAGTCCCCAGAGCAACTGCAACGCATCTTCTCAGAAATCCACACCCTTGGCATTCAGCTTTGCATTGATGACTTCGGCACCGGCTACTCCTCCCTCAGCCGCCTCCAAAGCCTACCCGTCAACACCCTCAAAATCGACAAAAGCTTTGTCTGGCAATTAACCGACCCCGCCCTCAGTGCGCCCCCGCCCAGCCTGGAGAGCCGAGCCACCGCTGTGGCAGAGCGTCAGGCCACCCTTATCCAAACGATTCTCACCCTAGCCCAAGGTTTTAACCTCGAAACCGTTGCCGAGGGCATCGAAACCCCCTATCAATTGCAACAACTGCGGGCCATAGGCTGTACCTACGGCCAGGGATTCCTCTTTGGACCGCCCTTAGCCGTAGACCAAGCCGCTACACTATTGTCACAACAGATCCACGGGCACCTCACACCCTTCAACCCTGTCCGGTAAATCCCCGACCAAAAAACCCGCTCAGCCCAGGGGATGTCGCTTGCGGCTCAGCAACCCTCACCGGCCTTTCACCCTAGACCGCAGGGTTCCCAACCCCCTTGTTCTTGTTTATTGGGATGTACTGAATGCCCACGGGTCGCCTCCACGATCGCATCACCCTTTGGACCCTTCCCTACATCACAGGGATTACGTTTCTGCTGAGTCGGAATGGGGAACTGACTTTACTGGTCTCCGGTGGCTATTTGGTGGGGGGATTGCTCCTAGGGCCGGATTTGGATATTCGATCGCGCCCGTTTAAGCGCTGGGGACCGCTGCGGTGGCTGTGGCTGCCCTATCAGCAGGGGTTGCGGCATCGATCGGTGTGGTCCCACGGTCCGATCGTCGGGACGGGGATCCGGCTGCTGTACCTGGGGCTTTGGTTGGGGTTGGCCTGGGGCGGGGCAGCGGCGATCGTGGCCCTCAGTTCCGGTGGGGCTGGCTGGGGCGATCGGGCGATCGCGCTCTGGCTCCAAGGCTGGCAAAACCTAGGGCGATCGATCCAGCACCATCCCCTCGCCTACACCATGGCCTACGTCGGGCTAGAAGTCGGAGCCATGAGCCACTCCCTCAGTGACTGGATCGGCTCAACGGTGAAGCGTTGCCAACGCCAAGGCTGGCGGGGTCTCTTCCCTGCCGCCCCAAAATCCCGTCGGTCCAAACCCCCCCGCAAACCCCGCACCAAAACAACCCCAAAACGCAAAACCCCAGGGTCCAGAACATAACCAAAAGCATATCCGCCACGCTGTCCGGGTTCGATCCCAGGGCTTCGGGTTCACGGATGGGCCGAGGGCGATCGGGCGCAGCCCCCCCTGGTTGCCCTAAGCCCCGCAGTTGCTCTAATACCAAATCCGTTGAGCCTGAAACAGAATAAACGGGTAGGGGTCGTGCCCCTGTGCCGACCCTCTGACCGCCAAATACAGGGGCAACCACGGGGGGATTGCCCCTACCAAAACGAATCGAGAT
>JAYKJG010000330.1:0-9915 GCA_035286285.1 Prochlorothrix sp. | reverse complement strand
ACCCCTACGATCCCAAACGTCTTGTAGGGGCGCGGTTTTCGCGCCCAATGAGGATGGGTCAGGAAACCTGACCCCTACGATCCCAAACGTCTTGTAGGGGCGCGGTTTTCGCGCCCAATGCAGAATTTTTTGTCAGTCAACCAGGGCAAGGACTCTAGGGGGTCAAGCCCAGTTTGCCATGTGGAAAGCCAGGGTGCTAGAGAGCCAGGATGCTAGAAAGCCAGAGTGCTAGAGAGCCAGGGTGCTAGAGAGCCAGGGTGCTGGAGAGCCAGGGTGCTAGAGAGCCAGGGTGCTAGAAAGCCAGGGAAAATAATGCAGTACCCTACCATAGGGGATCCGCTCCTTCGGGAGGAAGTCTGCCCCGAATTCTTGTCTAATTCCAGGGTTATCCCCTATAAATTGGGGGGGATTGCCCCGCCCTTGAGCTATACCCATGCCCAGCGAATCACGGTAGAATCAGTGACTGCGGATCCTGTTCTGACCCATCCGGTCCAGTCTGGTTTTGTCCAGCCTGGTTTTACCTGATCTGGTTTTGTCCAGCCTGGTTTTACCTGATCTGGTTTTGTCCGGTCTAGTTTTAACTGATCTGGTTTTGCCGGACCTAGAACCGCAAGATCCGTGCCATCCTCCCGTTTATCTGTGTTTAAGGTCTCTATGACACCCATCAACCCAGCCCTCAAGGAATATCCCCGCTACCAACCCGCCCCCGTGTTGCCCTCCACCGGCAACGCTTCGATTTTGGACTGGCTGGAATCTTCCGGTCGCCTGTTGGCACGAGACAACGCAGACCCCGACTACCTCGCGGAAGATGCAGAAGAAATTGAAGGCTTGATGGTGGATGAAGGCGGCTACGATGACGATGACGATGATGATGATTTCGACGGTGATGACTAGCAATAACGAGCAATAACTAGCTCCATAAGGGGCGCACAGTTCTAGAACAGCCCACCCCTAGCCTGCCCCGATCCCGTTTGTTTCTGTGTCCTGCTTAGCCCCTATGCACTGCGACTTCCAGCGGCCTACCCTTACTTGGAAAACGGAGCAGTCCCACTATCAAATCCAGCGGGCTAATTTCCAGGATCTCCATGCCCTAGCAGACCTCCTGACGACCTGTTTCCACAGTCAAACCGGTCAGCCCTGGCTCTATCCGCTGTTGCGCCTGGGAGTCTGTGAAGATTTGCGGCAGCGCCTCAAAAGTCCCGGTCCTCACTATGTCTGCTGGACTGCCTGGGAGCAGTTGCAGCAAGAGAGCAAACGCTGGGATTTGCCCCGTCCTCCCTTGAGTGAGTTGGTGGGGACGGTGGAAGTGGATGTGCGCCATCCTGCCCCGTGGGCACCGGGGGGAAGCTGGCGATCGAGCGTCCTGGGGCAGCCCCCCACCTATCCCTATGTCTCCAATCTAGCGGTCAGTCCCATAGCCCGCCGTCGCGGCATTGCTCGACACCTGCTGCAAATGGGTGAGCAAACGGCCCGTCACTGGGGCTTTTCTAAGGTTTATCTCCATGTGCTGGAAGACAACAACCAAGCCCGCCAACTCTACACAGCGGCGGGCTATCGACAAGTCCGGGTTGATAAGCCTTGGTTGGGTAAGCTCTTGGGTCGTCCCCGGCAACTGTTCTTAGAAAAGAACTTAGAGCTGTGAAGCGGGTGCATTTCACCGGGTTGACGGACAAATAATGCTGAGTTGCGCACAAAAACCACGCTCCGATAAGACCTTTGAGAGCGGGTAATCCGCCAAAGGTAAGGATATCGGTACGACGGCATTGGCAATCGGGCCGCCTCGATCCTGACTGATGAGGCACTGCCTGAGAGCGTAGGGGTCAGGTTTCCTGACCCATCCTCTGCGCTTGGGTTTGATCCAGTTTTGCCAATCAATCAGGCATTGCACTTCTGCCAAGGGACAGCCGAGACGGCCATCCCACAAGACCCTTTGAGTGGGTAAAGAAGCCCCCGACACCGAGCATTGCTCAGCAGGGGGGGTGCCCCAAGGGCTGGAGCGCAAGCATCACGGTAGACTGACCACTTCCTGAGTTTGGGTCCAGCGCTGACGCATCACTTCATAGAGGGTCATCCCCGCCGCTACCGACGCATTGAGGCTGGAGGATTTGCCCTGGAGAGGAATCGAGATCAGCGCGTCACAATGCTTCTGGGTCAGCAGGCTCAGCCCTTCCCCCTCGGAGCCAATCACCAAGACGATCGGCCCTTGGAAGTCCACCTGATGGACCCCCTGGGAAGCCTCCGCTGCGGTGCCATAGATCCAGAACCCTCGGGCCTTGAGATCTTCTAGGGCGCGGTTCAGGTTCACAACCCGGCTCACCCGGAAACTACTGAGGGCACCGGCTGCCACTTTCATCACGGTAGAGGTGACCCCTACGGCGCGACGTTGGGGAATGACCAGACCCTGGGCACCGAGGGCTTCCGCCGATCGAATAATCGCCCCCAAATTATGGGGATCGGTAATGCTATCCGCAGCGAGAATCACGGGCCGATCGCTGGCCTTAAGGGCCGCTTCGATCAAGTCCGGCAGTTCCCAATACTCATAGGGAGCCACCTGCGCCACAATGCCCTGGTGGGTTGCCCCTTGGCTCAGTTGATTGAGGCGAGACATCTCCACTTCATCAACGACCGTGCCCTCGGCCTTGGCCTGGTTCAGCTTTTCAAAAAACTGGGGATCATAGCGGAGGCGGGCAGAAACCCAAACCCGGTTTACGGACTGGTCACCGTCCAGGGCGGCCAAAACCGGATGCCGCCCATAGATCAAATCGCTGCGCTCTTCAGCCTCAGGGGCAGGCGTTGCCTCTCCATAGCTCGATCGCGCGTCCGTGCGGAACTCCGATCGGGAGTCTGAGCGAGACTCCGATCGCCGCTCATAACCACTTGATCGCCCTGGCGATCGCCCCTCGGAGCGTCCCCGATCGCCGTCAAAGCTGCGACCGCCCCGATTGCCAAACTCCCGATCGCCGCGTTCACCACGTTCACCGCGTTCACCACGCTGACCGCCATAGCCCCGATCGCCCCGTTCGTCAAAACTGCGGCTCCCTCGTTGACCAAACTCCCGATCGCCCCGGTAACCCCGATCGCCTCGTTCGCCCCGATCGCCACGGTCCCCGCGATTGTCAACACTGCGGTTACCCCGATCGCCACGATCGCTTCCATAGCCCCGATCGCCTCGTTCGCCCCGTTCCGGACGATCGTCAAAGCTGCGACCCCCCCGGTTCCCAAATTCCCGATCGCCCGATCGGCTGGATCCCCCCCGAAATTCTCCATCCCGCGCACGGGGGCCTTTGTAGCCCGTCTGTCTGTTGCCAAAGGATTGGCCCTCCGGACGATCGCGATCGTCCTGGGAACCATAGCTTGGACGACGGTCTCGATCGAACCGAGGCTTGAATCCCTCTTCGCGATCGTAACCCTGGCCTGCGCGGCCTTTACCCTCAAAGGACCGATCGCCCCGTGGGCCTTTGCCGTAGGAACTGGAGCGATCGGGGCGATCGCCGCGACGATCGGGGCGATCGCTGCGCTCCGAACGGCGATCGAAGCGAGGCCGATCGGCCTCACCAGAAGGTCCATCCCAGTCACGATCGAAGGAGCCTGAGTCCCGATCGGGCTGAAACTTATCAAACTTGCGGCGGCTACTGAGGCGGGGAGATTGGGAGGGATCAAACTTCGGCTGCGATCGCCCCCCCTTACCACCGCTCTTAAACTTACCCTTACCCTTTGCAGCGTGGCCCGCAGAAGCTGGAGCCTTAAACGATCGACGTTCACGACGGGGAACCATAAAATAGACCTCAGTCAGGACAGAACAGAACCGCCACAGCAGCCAGCCCTATTTAGATGAAGCATCTAAACGCAGGTGCTGCCACAGCGCTTGAAGCCGGTCTGGATCCGTTAGGTAGAGATAGCCCACGAGGGTTTCTAGGGCCGTTGCTTGCTGGTAAACCTGAAAGCTCACCCGTTTAGGGGGAGAGCTAGCGGCATTTCGTCCCCGGCGCACAATAGCCAATTCTGTTTCTGTGAGGTGTTCCCGCAACGTTTCCAGATGGGAAGATTGTTGCTCAGCCCTCACCTGCTGAACCACCTGCCGGTGGTAAGCCTGGATGCGTTGGGGCGGGAGCAAAAAATGAAGGCGCATATACAGCTCATAAACCGCATCCCCCACATAGGCGAGGAGGACGGGCGACAGTTGCAAAGCTGTAGGGCCAGGAAGTAGACCTTGACACTGGTCTAGGGCTAGGGAGACCAAAGACAGATCGATCGACGTAGCCGATGGATCTGAACCCGATCCGGCTTCAACCGGCAGAGACATTTTGGAGGGCTACGTCTACGGAGGGTTGAAGGGATAGAAACTTTTCCAATCGCACGAGCTTGACGGTTTGGGTCACACGGGGATTGGTAACAATTTGGAAGGAGCCTTCCGCCACCTGAGCCTGCTTGGCAAGCTGAACTAAGGCACCTAGTCCAGAACTGTCGATAAAGTCAATGTGGGAGAGGTCAAGAATAACGTTCTTGTGGCTATCTTCGATGTACCTGCCCAGAACTTTACGAAAAGTCGGTTCTGAAAACGCATCCAATAGCCCAGTGAGGCGGAATAGCTGACAATTGCCCCTAACTTCGCGGGTGCCTCGTAAACTTACTGTTAGGGTGAGCGGATCAGGAATGGCTTCCTCCTTCGATCTCTGACAAACTTGCCGACGATTTAGTATAGGGCACGATGGCAGTCTCTGCAACCGGTCTTCTAGGATTCAAAATCCTACCATGTTCGGGGCTGGAAACGATCGTCATTGGCAATTTTGACAAACTCCCCAGCCTGTTGCAGCACAAATAAACCCTGTCGGTAGGCATAGCGATCGACCCCTTGATCGATATCAATCCCCGCCACCGCCCCATAGACATGATGGTTTTGATAAAACGGCAGCACGTCCTTAAAGCGGGGAAGCCGGACTAAAAAGTCCTCCACCTCCTCCTGGGTCAGATGGGATTTGACTTCGATCACAACGGCATCCGTCTCGTTGGCCACAATCACATCGACCTCCATCTGGAAATCGCCGTAGCGACCACCTAAGCCCCGATAGACGCTAGTAAAGCGGAAGCCTTTGGCCTCAAAAACCGGAATAGCCGACGATTTGACCAGGTTTTCGACAAAGCTACCCCAGCGATCGCTCAACCCTGCCACCATTCGCCGCATTTCCCGCAGACTTTCTTGGTTTTCCCGTCGCATCTCTGCCATCTGCCGATCGAACTCCTGCCGGGACTCCAATAAGAAGCGCTCTAGCTCGCTATGGCGACGATCGGCCTCTTGTTTAGACTCCGCAAAGAGTTGCTTGAGTTCACTGAGGCGACGATCGAGGTCGGCAGCGCGGCGATCGGCTTCCTCAGAGCGGCGATCGGCCTCTTGCTTGGACTCCGCAAAGAGTTGCTCTAGTTCAGTGAGGCGGCGATCGGCTTCAGCAGAGCGGCGATCAGCCTCCTCGGAGCGGCGATCGGCTTCGGCAAAGCGGCGATCGGCCTCCGCTTGGGAGCGCTCAAAAATGCGGTAAATATCCTCAAGAGAAATGGGGGTCGTCATGGTCAAGGCTCCAGAGAAACGGATACTGCTATTTTAGCGCCCCAGTAGACCAAGGCATACCGCTGATATCCCTTCAGGGTGAGCGTCTCGCTCCCGGTGCAAACGTCTCGCTGCCAGTGCAGGCCAGAGGCCCACGCGACCACCAGGGTCAGGAATGAGGGTCGGGAATTGCTGGCCCCTACTACCCCAACCCAGGGAAGATCAAGGGGGGTGGGTTGGGGGGATGCCCAGGGAGGTTGTTAGGCCGAGCGGCGATCGAGCATGGTTTGGACGAACTGCTCAAAGAGATAGTCGGAGTCGTGGGGGCCGGGGCTGGCTTCGGGGTGGTACTGCACCGAGAAGATGGGCAAAGTTTTGTGGCGCAGTCCGGCGACGGTGCGATCGTTGAGGTTCATATGGGTGATTTCCACCTCCGGCCCAAGGGAGTCGGCCCCGATCGCAAAACCATGGTTCTGGCTGGTGATTTCCACCTGTTGTTCTAGGCCGCAGGGATGGTTCAAGCCCCGATGGCCAAACTTGAGCTTGAAGGTTTCCGCCCCCATGGACAGGCCCAAAATTTGGTGACCCAGGCAGATGCCAAACATGGGTTTGTTGCTGTGGAGCAGGGCTTTGGTGGTTTCGATCGCCTCGCTGACCGCCGCTGGATCCCCAGGACCGTTGGAGAGGAAAATCCCTTCGGGGTCGTAGCCCAAAATCGTCTCAGCGGGGGTGTTGGCGGGCACCACGGTGATATGGCAGCCGTAGCTGGCAAGGCGACGCAGAATATTACGCTTCACGCCAAAGTCCAAGGCCACCACACGCAGGGGGGGGTCGATCGGACCCTTCGCCAAACGCATTTCCCAGGCTTCCGAGGTGCCTTCGGACCATTCGTAAATTTCAGGGGTAGTCACCACCTGGGCCAAATTCAAGCCCTGCATGGAGGGGGCTTCCTGGACCTTAGCCAGGAGTTCGACGGGATCGAGGATTTCGGTGGAGATGGCACCATTGAGGACACCGCTGGAGCGCAGCTTGCGGGTGAGGGCGCGGGTGTCGATGCCGTAGATACCGGGGATTTTGTGCTGCTTGAGGTAGTCGGGCAGGGATTGGGTCGATCGCCAGTTGCTGGGCCGATCGGTGATGTTGCGGGCGATCGCCCCCCGCGCTTGGGGATGCTGGGATTCTTCGTCATCGGGATTGACCCCGGTATTGCCCAACTCAGGGTAGGTAAAGGTCACAATTTGGCCGCAGTAGCTGGGGTCGGTTAAAACCTCTTGGTAGCCCGTCATGCCAGTGTTAAAGACGACTTCGCCGATCGTCGTTCCTTCGGCTCCAAAGGATTTGCCCCGATAAACCGTCCCATCCGCCAAGACCAGCAGAGCAGGCTTTGCATCCATCCGCACCATAGTTGTCTCCCGATTGTCTCCCGGAAAAGTCCGTCGCCTATTATGGCATGGGCTTTCCCAGGGCACGTCAGGAAACGGTGAACTCGTTGAAGATCGTTACGAAGATCGTTACAGGGGGGCGGAGGTGCGTTACGGGTGCAGGATGCGGGGGCAGGGGCGGGTGTAGGTTGCGGGGGGCGGGTGTAGGGTACAGGATGCGGGGTGCAGGTAAAGGTGCAGGTAAACCTGAGCTTGGCCTAGCCCTTCAGGAACGTCACCAAGGCTTGCAGCTTCTCCCAGGCCGCTCCGCTCAGGACGATCGATCGGGCCAAATCCACCCCCTCCTGAATCGACCCCACCTTGGCCCCAACCTGGAGCGCTAGGGCACTGTTGAGAATCACCGCCTCGTGTTGGGCCAGGGTGCCTTTGCCCTGGAGGATCGCCGTCATAATGGCAGCATTTTCGGCCACATCCCCGCCCACCAAAGCCGCCAAGGGAGCGGGGGTTAGCCCCAAACTGGCGGGATCGATCGTCACCTCGGTAACGCCTCCATTTTGGACGATCGCCGCATCGGTTTTATCCCCCAAACCGGCCTCATCCAAGCCTTCCCGCCCATAGACAACAATGCCCTGCTCTAGGCCCAGTTGCCCCAAGGCGGCGGCGATCGTCGGCACCAACGCCGCAGCAGAAACCCCCAGCACTTGGCCGGTGGGGCGGAGGGGATTAACCAGGGGGCCAAGGAGGTTGAAGATGGTGCGAATTTTGAGGGTTTTGCGGAGGGGGACGACGGCTTTCATAGCAGGATGCCAACCGGGGGCAAAGAGGAAGGTAATGCCCACCGCATCAACAGCGCCATAGATGTGGTCGGCGGGGGCAGCCAGGTTAAGACCCAGAGCTTCCAAGACATCGGCGGATCCCACTTTGCCAGAGGCCGATCGGTTGCCATGTTTAGCGACGGCAACGCCTGCGGCGGCTGTGACAAAGGCAACAGCCGTGGAAATATTAAAGGTGGAAGCCCCATCACCGCCGGTTCCACAGGTATCGACGAGGGGCCGACGGGTAACGGTCACAGGGGATTGATTGGCCTGGGACTGGAGCACCCGCGCCATACCCACCAATTCCGGTGCGGATACGCCCTTGGCTTGAAGTGCAGCCAAAATTGCCCCAGAAAGAACGGGGGGAATGGCTTCCTGGAGCCAGCCTTCCATCAGTTGGGTGGCTTGGTCGAGGCTGAGGGACTGGCGATCGAGGAGTTGCTGTAAAAGCTGGGGCCAGAGGGGAGAATCGGGGGCAAGGACGGGGGCGCTCATAGGGTCTCACAAGGGGGGGCTAACAAGGGGGGGCTAACACAAGGGGACTAACGAGGGTCAAAAATCCGCACAAGGGACCAGAGACCAGAATAACCCCAGAATCAACACCCAAGACCGATCCCAAAAGAGTCTTGACAAAACAATTAACACCCAAACCCCCACGCCCAGCGGCTAGCGGCGAAAGGCGACGGCAAAACGATCGAAGCCCGCCAAATCTTGGCAAATTTCAATCTGTTCATAGCACCCCCGCTGCACCAGCCGCGATCGCACCGCTTCCCCCTGCCCCGCCATCATTTCCAGCAGCAACAGGCCACCCGGCGCTAAATACTCGGCGCTACGATCGATTAAAGCCTGCAAATCCCGCAGCCCGTCTTCCCCCCCATCCAACGCTAAATGGGGTTCATGGTGCTGCACTTCCGGCTGAAGTTGGCGGATTTCGGCACTGGGAATATAGGGTGGGTTGGAGACGAGTCCAGCAAACTGGCCGCGCCAGGGCGTGAGGGGATCCAGCCAGGAGCCAAGGTGCCAGTGAATGGCGGCTTCCAGGTCATAGGCTTGGGCGTTGTGGCGGGCCAGGGCAAGGGCGGCAGGGCTACGATCGACGGCATGTAGCGTAGCCTGGGGCAGGGCGGTGGCGAGACTCAGGGCGATCGCACCGCTGCCGGTGCCCAGATCAGCCCAGTGGCCTTGGTGGTGGGGCGCGTGGGGGTGATGGCGGAGCCAATGCTCAACCCAATCAATCAAGAGTTCTGTTTCGGGGCGGGGAATGAGGACGGCGGGGGAAACCTGGAGCTTAAAGGTGCGCCAGTGGGTAAATCCGGCTAAATATTGGAGGGGGGTACGATCGCTCAGGTGCTGTTGCCAGAGGCGATCGAGGGTGTCGAGGGAGCAGTGTAGGGCGAGGGGCCGATCGGCCTTCTGGGGCAATAACCGCAGTTGGAGCCGATCGACCCCCGCCACTTCCCGCAGCAACCAGTCCACCCCCACCGGATCAACCCCATGCTCCAAGGCTTGCTGAAGGGCTTGGGTTCGCCAGCGGTAGAGCGTGGGGGCAAAGCAAGAAAAGGTGAGGGAAGTCATGGCATATACCTTAATTCGGCCTGGTACAAGATGCGTTCATGGCTCGCTGGATCGGCACAAAACGCACTTCCGTAGCATTTGCATTTTCCGGCGATCGCAACTGTTGCAAAACCTGCCCCAGGGTTGTGACCTGCACCTCAAACTGGGCCGATTGTAGCTCTGCATTTTCAGCCTTGGCATCATCAATGTCGCACTGCAAATCCTTGAGGCTGAAATAAATAATCGGGACCGTCGTATTGCGCTGGGGCGTAGTCACCTGGGCAAAGAACAAGGGCACAAACAGCGGCGTATTATCCCCCACTTCCGTTCCCTGTTCCTCCAGCAGGTTAATCGCCGCCCCTAGCTGATCCCGATCGGGAAAGTAAATAAACGAAGGCGCATCACTGGGCGGAGTTTGCTGCTCACAGCCTTCCTCAGCCGTGCTTTGGCTAATGCAATAAATCTCGCCGAGGGAAATGCGGGCAACGGAGACATTTTCCGGCAGCGTGGGATTATCGGTGCGGATTTGCTCTAAATCGGCCTGGGCATCCCGCACATTCAGATAAATCCGGGAAATTGAAACCTCAGTCCCCTCCGGGGTTTTGATCGGCTCTTCCAGGAA
>JAYKJG010000329.1:0-8929 GCA_035286285.1 Prochlorothrix sp. | reverse complement strand
TCATAGACCTGACGAATCACAGTTTCGCTCAGGTGGAAACACCGATCTTTCTGGCCCCATTGCAGCAAAAACGCCGCTAAACCAAAGTTAATCCCCGTCCAAACCTCCAAAGGATGCGTATCCCCCGGATTCAGCGGCGATCCGTCCGGTAAGAGGCCATTAGCCGCCCCAAACTGGCCCCCATGGAACTGAAGAAAACAGGCATTGTAAACCGTTTCTAGGGTCGTTTGCACACAGGCAGCGGGGACAATATCCGGTAAGCCCAGCAGACGGGCATAGAAGGCACCACAAAGCTGATCCGCCATGACCACGGGGGAGTTACTGTCGCTGTCAAGGCGATAAAACTGGCCATTCCAGAGCAGATCCTGATAGCGGGGCTGGGATTGATCGAACCAGCTTTGAAATTGCTCGATTTCCCGCTGAATTGCCTCAAGATCCCAGCCGATCGGCAACGATCGGCCCTCCTGCCGTTGCAAGACCTGACCCAACGCGATCGCCGCCTCCAAAGCCGCTAACCACAGCCCCCCACAGTAGGCACTCACCCCCCGCAACCGCCAATCATCAAAGGTTTGGTCCGGTGCCCCCGCATTTTCCGGAATGCCGTCGCCATCGAGATCAAACCCCTTCAGATACTGCAACGCCGCCACCACCGCAGGCCAGCAGTCCGCCACAAAGGCGAAGTCCCGGCGATCGGTCAGCACAAAATCACGATAAACCTGCAAAACAAAGTCACTACCCAAGTCTTTCCAGAGATTACAGTCTTGGTAAGCCGTATAGTTTGTTTTTTCCCAGGGATGCTCGTTGGGAGCGCCAAGATCGTGGGGGGTAGCATTGGCAACTTTGCGGGGAGCCAAAACCTGGCCCTGGCCCTGGGTGACATAGTAGCCGATGACCCGATCGCGATCGTCGGCCTGGGGAATTGCCCGCGCAAAAGCCCGCATCACCGACTTTTCCAGATCTGGCCAGTGGGTCAACAGCCCAAAAGACCCATACAGCCGCACATCCAAGCTTTCATACCAAGCATAGTCCAAACACTCCAGCACCCCAAACTGACCCACAGGATCAGCCGCCGTAGCCGCTGTCCAAAGGCTTCCCCCCTGGGTGAGCAAGTAAAGCTCATTAAACAGCGCCATCTTAAAGGAATCTGGCCAATCCGGACGTTCTAAAACCGGAGCTTGCCAGGTCTCGATCTGCTTTTGCCAAGTTCCTTGGGTCTGGAGGCCATGGCGGGCGATCGCCCAAGCATTTTGGCCCGTTTTTCCCCAAAAATCACAATAGCGGCGGTGATAAACCACACCCTGGGCAAATTCCGTCACCGGAAAATCCCAAGCCACCGTAAAGGGCACTTGGACCGTTTCACCCGGTGCAAGGCTAAAGCGCACCGCAAGGGCAACCGCCACCTGTTCCCCCTCCACAGCGGGGCTATTATCCTCCAAGCTCACCAAGGAGCCATCTTGGGCAAAGGTACGCCAAATTTCGGCCCCATCTCCCCTGGGGTTCCAACGGCTATGGCTAAAGACTTGGGCCGAGGCGGGAAAGTCAGCCGCACTAGGGTTAGCAGGATTCAGGGTTGCGATCGCCCACTGGCCTTGGCCTTCCGGGGGGGGCGTTGTTGGATCCTGAGCAGCTAGGGGACCGTTGAGGAGAAGACCGATGCTGTGGCGATCGGCCACGGAGCAATTAAAGTTGCCTAAGCTCTGACCCCACGCCGGAACATAGTCATAAACCGGGCTACCATCGTCCCTAATCTCAATTTCAGGGGATTTACGAGTATTTCGGAACCAGCCCACGCTGTTGTGCCAGGTCAGGAGAATACTCAGGGTCAGGGGCCGATCGGTGGGATTCGTCAGGGTCCAGTGAAAAACCGCCACAGGAAGGCTCGTATCTTCGTAGTTGTGGGGCAAGATGGGCGAAAACTGCCCACAGGTGATCTGGCTGTGGAACACCCCCCCATAGGTAGACCAACTGCGGGGATAGAGGGCGTGATAGGTGCCTGTGGGCCGATCGGGGGTGCCAGCGGGATACTGGGGCCAGTTGAGGTCAGAGGGAAAGGATTTTGTCGGATTTTCGGCTAAATCAGCGCTAGCGACGGAAAGGCGATAGGCTTGGGGCGCTTCACCCTCAGCTTGCTCAAAAATGCTGAACTGGCAAGCGGGAAGGGTCTCAAACCAATGCTCCCCCCCGTCAAGGTGCCACAGATTAAAGTCCCCAGCGGGCGATCGGCCAATGCACCCCGCCCCAAAGCCGCCCAGGGGCATTCCATGGTGGGGACCGTCGTCAAGGTTGCTGGCATAGCGCACCCGGTAGGGCTGTTCCCAGCCAAGGCCAAGGGGACGGTTCCAGGTGATGGGGGGAATGGGAAAAGGGGTCACGGGGGGTAAAGGGGATAAGGGGGGTAAAAGATAGGGGGGAGTGCCTGACTCTGCGGTGCGTTAGTAATGCACCCTACACGGTAACTGCACGTCACTAAACGGCGGGATGAGCGCGACAACGATACTCCACCTCGAACAGAAATTCGAGAATTTCCAAGTGGCGACGGGCTTGGAAGAGGCTATCGCCCCAGGTATAGAGACCGTGCCCCGCTAGCAAAATGCCATAGGGGGGAGATTCAGCAGTCAACAAAGGCTGAACCTGGTCACTGACATAGGCCATATCCTGATGGTTGGGGAGAACAGGGATTTTCACCGAACTTTCATGGGTTTTAATTCCCTCTAGCCCTTTTAGCATCTCATAGCCCCGTATCGTGACCGCACCTTGGGGCAGATCCCACTGGGACAGCAGCGTATTAAACACCGTATGGGTATGGAGGACAGCCTTGGCCCCTGTGGCTTGGACGATCGCCAAATGCAGCAACGTTTCCGCCGAAGCCTTCCCCGTCCCCGCAATCACTTGGCCCACCGCATCCACCGCAATCAAGTCCGCCGGTTCCACCAGCCCCTTATCCACCCCACTGGGAGCCATCAACAGCGTTAAGGGATCCGTCTCCAAAACGGCACTAAAATTGCCGCCCGTTCCAGTTGCCCAACCCTTGGCATGAATATCTTGAATCACCCAGGCGAGGGCTTCACGGCGATCGGCACTATACAAAGGACAAATTTTCACGGCAGTAGCAACGGTAGGATCAAGGGCGAAGAACAGAAGGTCTTACTCCCCTTCTACCCCTTTGGGAGAAGGGGTTGGGGGATGAGGGGTTTACGTTAGTTGCACATCGCGCTGCTGGGGGCCAAAGACCAGGGCAATCCAAGACCAGGGCAATCCAAGACCAGGGCAACCACGGGGGGTTTGCCCCTACCGGTTGGGAGAAGACGGGGGCAGCAGACCCAACCCGGTGAGATTTTGGATCAGGAGTCCCTGGGTTTCCAAGATAACCCGATCGAACGCCTCACTGGCCCCGATCGGGGCAAATAAATCCAAACTCTCCACCACCGTATTCAGCGGCACCGTACCGGGCAAGACCACCCCATCCGGCCCATTGGTATTGCGGTAAAACAAAAACCCCAGCCCCTGCACCTGGATCCGCGTTTCCCCCCCCAAACTCAGCAGCCAGTCCGGCAAACTGCGCCCCTCCTGAAGGGTCCGCACCAGGGTATCACTTTGGTTGGCGAGGGCAGGGGCAAGAAGCCCAGAGTCCAGCAGGGGCGACAGGAAGCGATCGGGGGCGATCCAGGCCCGTAACAGCGCCGCAGCGGCGGAATTATCAAATTCCAAAATCTCTAGGGCCGCTTGGGGCTGATTTTGGTCGATCGCCGCGATCGATCGCACCCGCAAATTGAACTTTAAAAAATCCTCCGGAGCCACAGCCGCCCAATCAAAGGGTTGTTGTTGCTGTTGCGCTTGCCACCAGGCCAGCAATGTCCGGTTTTCCAGGAGGGGAATATAGTCGGGATCCGCAGCGGTGAGGATGTCCAGGGCGCGATCGTAGCGATCGATCGTCTGTTCCAGGGCATCCATCCAGAAGGGCTGCAACTCCGAGACTCCAGTCCCATTGTTGAGCAAAAAAGCAGGATTAACTAAGCCTTCTAAGGCTAGGGTGAGCTTAATCAAGTCATGGTGGCGATTAGGTCCAGATTCGGTCTCTTCTGCCGCTGTATCCCCTGGATTCGTAGCACCGGTAGCACCGGTAGCACCGGTAGCACCCGTTGGATCCACAGCACCCGTGGCACCCGTAGCACCGGTAGCACCCGCAGCACCCGTTGGATCCACAGCACCCGCAGCACCCGCAGCACCTGTAGCATTAGACGCTGAGGGCAACAGATACCCCTGGGCGATCGCCAACTGAGCCGCTAGCAACGGCTGACGGGGAGCCACCTGCAACGCACGCACCAAGGGCGGCGCGACAGCGCGGGGGTCCACATCCACCAGGAAAAAGCCCAAATAGCGATGGAACAAGACATCCGCAGGCACCTTTTGCACCGCAAACTGAAGATGGCGGCGGGCCTTGCGCAGCAAGTCTTCCCGAAAAGTTCGCTCCTTCTCGATCGCTGCCGCATCCGTAGGCAACTCCTCCGGCAACCCCTGGGCATTCAGTTGCTCCACATACTGCGTCAACTGTGCCCCAATCTGAAAATCATAGTAGGCATCCCAGGGCACCCGTTCCGCCGCCGCCGCCCAGCGATCGTAAAAGGTCTCGATTTCCCCTTGCCGTAGCGCTTGCATCCCCGATCGCGCCAAGGCCATGGCCCCATCCACGTTAAACCACAACCCCAACCAAATCGCCAGCAGCACCAAGGGCAACTGTTGCAGCCGCCACACCCTACGATCGACCCCCAGCACGATCGACCCACCATAGCTTTGGTTCAGGCTAATCAGCAGCGCCGTCACCAGCACCAAGGTCAAGCTAATCGGCACATTCTCTAGCTGAAAATCCAGCAAACTGCCCCCCCCATAGGCCAGCACACTCGCCCCACAGCCCCGACACAGCAGCCGATCGCCCTGAAGCCTAGCCCGCTGAAACCCCAGGGGAGCCACCAGCCCCGGATCCGCCTCCTGCTGCCGCCACAACGCCCAGGCCCGATCCAACGCCATTGTCGCCCGCAGCCACAGCCAACCCAACACCCCCAGCCAAACCCCATACAGCCCCACCCCAATCAGCCCCAGTTCCGCCGCCAGTTGTAGGGGAGTGCTGCTGAGGGCCACCTCTCGCACACTGGAGACCGTCGCCGCCAGAGGCCGATAGGCATCATAAACCAGAGCCATATTGCCCAAACCAATGCCCCAAAGGGGATGATCGCGCCAAATCGCCCAACCCGTCTCCCAACTCCAGGGATCGCGGGCCAAACTGTCCCAATTGCCCCAACCGGGCCAGCGGGGATGGCTGACGATCGCCCCCAGCCAGACCAACACCCCCACCCAACTCCAAGCCCACAGGGGAAATCGCCGCCGTTGGCTAGACGATCGATCGGCCCCCAGCCTCGGCACCAGCACCGGAGCCATCAAAAAAATAGACCCCAGCGCCAGCAGCAACACCAAAATCCCCACCGCCCCCACCGGAGAACCCGTCGTATAGAGCAATCCACCGCCCAGCCCCGCGATCGCAGCCCACCCCGATCGCACCCAAGCAGTCCCCCGCCCCCCCATCAGCACCGCCCACAACGGCAGCAGCAACACCAGATACCCCGCCCCAAAATCCGGATCCCCCAGGGGAAACGGATTAATCGGCTCCGCCAACGTCCCCCGCGCCATCCCCCAGGCCACCCAGCCCACGATCGTCGCGGCCAGACCCCCTAGGCCCACCCCCTGCAACACCCCCCAGCGCCGATCGCTGCTATCCCACTCCGGCAGATGATAGGTCGGGATATTCTGCACCCCCAAGGGCAGCGCCTCCGCTGTCTGATTCCCCGGCCCCGCCAAAGGCCGATCGCCAAGCCAGTGGACCACGCCATAGAGCACAACCCCATAGCCACTGCCCTGCACCAGATAGCCCAAGGTCGGCGGAACCTGGAGCGCCAAGGCACTGGCAAACAGCACCAAAAGCGCCGTAACGCCAAGCCCCCGGTCAAGACCCAGGCCAAGGGGCTGTAAAGGCAAAGTTCGGGGCCGATCGGCGGATATTTTGCGGGAATCTCGGCCCCCTTGGGCAAACAGCAGCACCGCCACCGCCACCAAACCAAAGCCCCCCTGCCACAGCAAAACCCAGGGCCACTGCACCATCAGGGCATAGCTCCCATTAATGGCCCCAAAGGCCAACAAACAGACCAAACCTAGACCTAACAGAGTTGCAGGCTGAAAAAGACGGCGTAGGAACATGGCGATCGGGGGAAGTAATAGTAAAAAGCTACAGAGTAAAAAGCTACAGAGAATCAAGGAGTGCAGTTCACTTGGGAGCAGCCCAAACCCTGACCGGGCCAAAAAAGCTCGTAGTACGGACTTTAGTCCGTGGAGTGCAGTTCACTTGGGAGCAGCCCAAACCCTGACCGGGCCAAAAAAGCTCGTAGTACGGACTTTAGTCCGTCCCTTGGCAACGGAATGATAGAAAAGCGCAACGGATCCGGCGATTGTGCCAGTTTCCCAAGCTGTCCCCTGTAAACTTTTCGGGATTTCCGGGGAACCCTCGTAACAACCCTACTGCGAACGGGGCAAAACCCCCACCTTTACACTCCCTGGATCCATCCCGTAATATGAACTCAGACTGATGCAAATCTCAGACTCATTCAAGACTCCCTAGTCCTGAATCGCCCCCGTTCATCCCTCCCGTCCAGAATTACATCTCCCCCTTATTAAACACCCTCCGCCCATCCAGTCGCTCACGTCAGCCATTTAAGCAGAAAAACTCCCCAAGGCTCCCAAAGACTCCAAAACACACCAAAACACGTTATAAAGTCAGCCCCGCCCGATCGCACGCTTGCCTATCCTGCCCCCTGGGCCTCAGGAACCCCACCACGGTTACCCAGCCAGCATCTTCACCTCGCAGGATACCCCAAGCCACCCCGATCGGCCCACCTTGCAGCTCCGAATATCCCCCCTTCGACTTGCCCAACTCCACCGCCGATAGGGGTTTCCCTACCAAGAGCCTACCCCGATCGGCCCCAGAGCCACCCCTCCCCAAGACCCCGCAGCCGGAGCGATCGTCGCTCCCTAGGTGTAGGTCCGGTTCGGTGATCCGGATGGCACAAAATTTCTCCAGATGCTGTCCTGGAACTTACAGTATGCGGCGGGAATACTGAGACTAGAGGATTTCTTGTCTCTATAAATCATGCCCCAAAGGCAATAACCGCCGTTCCCAAGCTGCTCGGCCCAAATCCCTTAGCCCAAGCTCCCTGGCCCAAGCTTCTGAACCTGTGGACCTCCTTGGAGGTAATGCATATGTTCTAGATTCTCCCATTCTGACCCCAGTTCCAATCTCAATCTTCCAACCCTTCGACGGCTCCTTGGGACAACCCCTAACGCTCAGAACCCTAGCGTAGGCATCTTCCCACCCGTCACCCTAGGCGTTACCCAACGTTCTGCCCCATTTTTTACCCTGATCCTGAGGTGAGGCGCGATGACAATGAATCTCTCTCTCCCAACCCATACTGATCTCAAAACAGATATGGTGCGCACCTATCTCCACGAAATTGGTCGAGTGCCTCTGTTGACCCACGAGCAGGAAGTGATCTTTGGCAAACAGGTGCAGCAGATGATGCGATTGTTAGAAAAACGCACCAAGTTAGCCAAATCCCTCAAGCGCCCCCCCTCCGATGAGGAATGGGCCGAGGCCGTGGGTCTGGCGGTGTCGGATCTGCACCAAAAAATCCGCCAAGGCGAACGCGCCAAGCAAAAAATGATCGAGGCCAATCTGCGCCTAGTGGTCTCGATCGCCAAGAAATACCAAAAGCGCAACCTGGAATTTCTGGACCTGATCCAGGAAGGCAGCTTGGGCCTAGAGCGGGGGGTGGAAAAGTTTGACCCCCTCAAGGGCTACAAGTTCAGTACCTATGCCTACTGGTGGATTCGTCAGGCCATTACACGGGCGATCGCCCAGCAGTCCCGCACCATCCGCCTACCCATTCATATCACCGAAAAATTAAACAAAATTAAGCGCATCCAGCGGGATTTGTCCCAGAGCCTAGGCCGTGCTGCTACGCCCGCCGAAATTGCCCAGGAGTTGGAACTGGAACCGGCCCAAGTGCGGGAGTACCTGATGCTCTCGCGCCAGCCCATTTCCCTGGATGTGCGGGTGGGCGACAACCACGACACAGAGCTTCAGGAACTCCTAGAGGATGAGAACCCCTCACCGGAAGACTATGCCACCAGCGAATCCCTGCGGGGTGACCTGGAGCGGCTGTTCACCGAGCTAACGCCCCAGCAACAGCTTGTGTTGCGGCTGCGCTTTGGCTTGGAAGATGGTCGGGGGCTGTCCTTGGCGAAGGTGGGCGAACAGCTTAACCTCAGTCGGGAGCGGGTCCGCCAGTTGGAGCGCCAAGCCCTCGATCGGCTCCGTCGCCATCGCGCCATGGTGCGGGAATATCTCGCCAGCTAAGCATCCCCCCCTCTAGCCCCCTTAAATAAGGGGGAAAACCAATTTCCCACCCCACGCTCTCCCCCCACAGAGCGTGGGACTGTTTTTTGGCCGCGATCGTCCAGTTCCAGCAGCTTGATAACCCCCTGAATACCACCACCCAGCGGCCCGAATCACCCACACTCTAGCCCACGCGATCGGACCTTGCCCGCCACTGCACCCCTGTTATAAAACAACGCATCTCTTCACAAAACATCGCAACTCCTGACACCAAAGCGTTTTTGGGGTTGCAATTTATATTGCGATTTCTAGCGTTTTCCTAAGACAACCCCAAGGGATCTGAGAGCCAAAACAGTTTTGCCATCGGGCCGTTCTTGGTCAATCAAGCCTAATCAGTGGATTACAGGCCAGAACCTCTGCATTTACGTTGGGGATGGGGTCTTCGATCGAGAAATTGCCCTTGGGATCGATCGTTGTAACATTCAAAATCCC
>JAYKJG010000328.1:0-8318 GCA_035286285.1 Prochlorothrix sp. | reverse complement strand
GGGATGATTTTGGTCCTCGATCGCCTCAGTACCCTCTATGCCCAAATGGGAGCAGTCCCGGAAGCGGTGCGAATTTTAGAGCAGGGTAGCACCGTTGCGATGGAGGCGAAGGATACGGCAACTTCTGCGGCATTCTTGAGCCGTTTAGGGGAGTTATATAGCCTTTCGGGGGATCTGGCAGCGTCGATCGGAGCCTATGAGCGGGCGATCGCCCAGGTCAGCCAAACGGAAGCCGTGGGTTTGCACTACCAGTTTTTGACCCAGCTTGCCCTAGTTAAGGCTGAATCTGGTGATTTAGACGGTGCTTTAGGCCAATATCAAGCGGCCTTGGCCCTTTTGGCCGACCAAGAGAGTCCGTTGCAAGAGGGGGAACTCTGGCTGCAAATGGCGCTCCTCCAGTCCCAGGCCGAGCGCTGGACGGAGGCCCAAACCAGTTACGATCGTGCCCTTGCCTTAATTCAACCCCTGGATGTTCCCCTGGCTGAGGGGCAGGTTTTGCGCGGATTGGGGTCTGTGGCGCTGGAGCAGGGCAATTTAGACCAATCCCGCACCTATTTGGAGCAAGCCTTGGACCGGCAGCGATCGATGGCCCCCACGGATGACCGTAATCGCCTTGCCCAACAACAGGAAATCGGTCTGAGCCTGAGCCTTTTGGCGGCGGTGGACCAGGAAGACGGCAACTACGATCGCGCTAAAACCACCTACCAAGAAGCCCTCCAGGCCCAGCGCCAAGGTCAGGATTTAGGGGGACAGGGGGAAACCCTACGAAATTTGGCTGTGGTCTCGCTGTTGCAGGGCCAACCGGCCCAAGCTGCTCCCGTGCTGTTGGATGCTTTGGATATCTGGGAATATCTCTCCTTCCGGACGGGTACTCTCCTGGAGCCAAATCTTGAACTGTATCAACTGCTTCAGGCAACGTTGGTTGCGGCCAAGCAAACCGATGCGGCGCTGTTGGGGGCAGAACAGGGGCGATCGTTGCCCTATCGCCTCCAACAGGGCTGGCAGCAGGGCATTCAAAGTAATCCCCCGGCCCCCATCAGTCTGAACGAAATTAAGCAAGTGGCCCAGAGCATGGATGCCTTGCTGCTGTTTTATGACATTGGGCCGAGTTTACCGCCGGATTTCGCCGCAGAAGCCGATCAGTTACTGCCCTATCTCCGGGTGTGGCTGGTGTCGCCGGGGGGGGAGATTGCCTTTGGGGAACAGCCTTTGTTGGGGAGTGCGATCGCCGATCGGGAAACCTTCCTGAGCCTGATCGAAGCCAGCCAAACCGAGGGAGCCGCCCAAACTGCTGCTTTAGCCCAGTTAGCGCCCTTTTTCCTTAACTTAGTCCAAACCTCCCTCACGGAGACCCCGGCTTCCCGTTTAGTTATCCTCCCTCCCCCCCTCCTCCAGGCCATCCCCTACGATCGTCTGCCCTTTGGCAACACAACCCTGGGCGATCGCTTTGAAATGGGGCTAGCACCGGCCATTCAAGTGCTAGTGGAGTAGAACAGGGGTTTACCCATGAGCTATGGAGATCAACCCTTTAGCTCATGATGTTTTGTCCTAAGTCAATCTGTCTTTCTGATACAGCGTGATACAGCATTGGTTTGAGAGCTTGCTGATGGTCGGGGCGATCGTAGGTCCAATCGTAGGGTCGATCGCAAATGCAATCGCGATCGGCATCGCAGCCCCCGTCTTCCAGGGGTTCGCTCGCGGGGCGATCGGGGGGTCTGGGGTCGGGTCGATCGAGCATCCGATCCCGTTCCCGATCGGCGCAATGTCTACCCATGGCTGGGTTCCGGGCCTCGGCGATCCCTCCCTGATGGGCCAGATGACCGTTGTGGCCTATGGCCTTGCGGCCTTACTGTGTGCCCTCTGTGGCCTCTACGGCAGTCGCGGCTTTGCCCAGCCCCTGCGACGACAGTCTCGCCTATTTTGGTGGGGAATGGTGACGCTGCTGGTGGCCCTGGGGATCAATAAGCAGCTTGATTTGCAGTCTTTGCTGACCGTAGTGGGGCGAGAGATGGCGGTCGCGGAGGGGTGGTATGACCATCGCCGATCGGTGCAGCGGGGGTTTATTGCGGCCCTCGTCTTGGCTAGCTTGGCGGCGATAATGGCCCTAGGCCAGCGCTACCAGCAGCTTATCAAAACCCAGTGGTGCGCGGCGATCGGTCTGCTGCTGCTCCTGCTGTTTGTCCTCGGTCGTGCCGCCTCGTTTCACCATGTCGATCAGTTGATCAATGTCCAGGTGGCAGGGCTGCGGCTGAACTGGGTGCTGGAGTTGGGGGGGTTGGGCTGGATTGCCTTGGCCGCGATCGGCGAACTGATCCGCAGTTCTTGCGCTGGGCTGCGTTAAGGCATCTCGCTCCCGTGGGATCGGCTAGCAAGGCTCAGCTAAACCACAGATTGGGCCAAAATCCGCAAAACCTGGCGCTCCTGGCCCGATAGGTTAGACCCATTGCGGAGCCGATCGGCCTGGTGCCCCAAAACCTGCTCCACCTGCACATTGCCCAACTCCTGGGCCGTCACTGCCGCTGCATAGAGCATATGGGCCGCTCCCGCTGCGTCTCCGGCCTCTAGGCGGGCTTCGGCGAGGGCCACCTGGCGATATTTGGTGAGGTTGAGGACGTGGGGGCGGACAGCGGGGGCGAGGGTGGCGGTGTGGTTGGGGGTAGCGGTGGCGGTGATGAGGACGGGGGCCGATCGCCGCAGGGTCGTTTCCAGGGGATGGCGATAGTGGACCTGCATTTTGGCAACGGGGCAAGGACCGGGCTGGGGAGCGGTGAGGTAAAGATTGGTCAGCAAAGTACGGGGACTATAGGTGACCAAGGTGCCCAGGCGTAGCGTCACCCGTTCGGGGGTGATCTCTGGGTCCAGATCGCAGACCTCTGGGGCCACCTGTGCCCAGGGTTGATGCTGCGCAAGCTGCACCCCCGCTTCTGGGATCCAATACAGCACCGTGTCTAGGCAGCGCAAACTTTGCAGTTGGGTCAGTTGGTCTTTCAGCAGTGCCTGGAGTTGGCCGGTTTGATTGACTCGCTTCAGGGTGCCCTGCCCCACCTCCACCAGTTGCTGCAATAAATCCGTTGCGCCGGTTTCTAGCCCCAGCCCGACCACCTGCAAGCTGATGCGCTTTTCCGCTAGGAACTCGGCCAGTTTTAAGCAGCGGCGATCGCTGCCGTGATCGTTGCTGCCATCGGTAATTAACATCACATGGGAAATGCGATCGTGTTGGTGCTTGACCAATTCACCAATGCCCAAGCGGAGCGCTTCGTTGAGGCAAGTCCCCCCGGCGGGCTTGAGTCCCCGCAGGGCTTCCCCTAGGCTGAGCCAGTGATCGGTTGGGGCGGTTGGGGCGGTTGTGGCGGTTTCAACGGGGGGCCGCAGTCGTAACTCGGCGCAGTGGTTAAAGGTAACCAGGGTGAGGCGGTCCTGGGGGGTGAGTTGGGTGGCAAGGGTGAGCAGAGCCTGTTTGAGGGTGGCGAAAACCGAGGGAGCCACGGAGGCGCTACGATCGAGAATCACCGCTAAATTCAAGGGCCGGTAGCTGTCCTCTGGTTCTGTTTCCACCCGTAGGGTTGTAATCAGTTGCCGCTGGTTGGGTTGCCCCGGTGCTACTTGGGGGTCGCTGAGGGCGTATTGCAGGCTAACTTTCATGACAAGGCTCTACTATGGTTACAGCATCATCTCCCAATTTCTTCTCCTGTCAAGGGAGGTTGTGATCTTTCTTCTTGGCCTAGATGAGGTTTACCCCTTCCCCAAAGGACGGGAAACCATTACCAGGGAGATGCCCCCAAGCGATACGATGTAATGCCAAACCGTAGGCACCGATAGCAATTATGAATGGACCGATTCAGGCTGTCCAAGCTTCCTTTGGTGGGGAAGCCTATTACCGGACTCCGCCCCCAGACTTGGAATCTTTACTGCTGAAGGAACGGATTGTCTACCTGGGCTTACCCCTGGTGTCTTCCGATGACTTTAAGCGGCAGTTGGGCATGGATGTGACGGAATTGATCATTGCCCAACTTCTGTATCTGGAGTTTGACAACCCTGAGAAACCCATTTTCTTTTACATCAACTCCACCGGTACCTCTTGGTACGACGGATCGGCCATTGGCGCAGAAACAGAAGCCTTTGCCATCTGTGACACCATTAATTACATCCGCCCCCCGGTCCATACCATTTGTATTGGCCAAGCCATGGGAACGGCGGCCATGATCCTCTCAGCGGGAACGAAGGGCTGCCGCGCGAGTTTACCCCATGCCACGATCGTCCTCAACCAACCCCGCACGGGGGCACGGGGACAGGCGACGGATATCCAAATCCGGGCCAAGGAGGTTTTGGAAAATAAGCGGGCGACCTTGGAAATTTTGGCTCGCAATACGGGCCAAGATCCGGAGACGATCGCCAAGGATACCGATCGGATGCTCTATATGACTCCGGCCCATGCCAAGGAATATGGCTTGATCGATCGCGTCCTGGAAAGCACCAAACAGCTACCGGCTCCGTTGCCCCTGGGTCGCGGTCTGGGTTAGTCCCTGGATGATCCTGTGGCCTATATCCTGTGGCCTTATATCCTGTGGCCTATGTTTGATGTAAACCTGATTCACACCTTCACGAGATAAACCTATGCCTATTGGTGTTCCCAGTGTTCCCTATCGCTTGCCCGGTAGCCCCTACGAGCGTTGGATTGATATCTATACCCGCCTCAGCCAGGAGCGGATTATTTTCTTGGGCCAGGAAGTCACCGATGGGTTAGCCAATCGCATTGTGGCGTTTTTGCTCTATCTGGACTCCGAGGACAATAACAAGCCCATTTACCTCTACATCAACTCCCCCGGTGGCTCTGTTACCGCTGGTATGGCCATCTACGACACGATGCAATACATCAGATCTGAGGTGGTGACCATTTGTGTGGGCCTTGCGGCCTCCATGGGGGCGTTTTTGCTGGCGGCGGGGACCAAGGGCAAGCGGGTTGCCCTGCCCCACTCCCGGATTATGATTCACCAGCCCTTGGGCGGAACGGGACGGCGGCAAGCAACGGATATTGAAATTGAAGCGAAGGAAATCATTCGCATTAAGCATCAGTTAAACCATATTCTGGCCGATCGCACGGGGCAAACCCTAGAGCGCATCGAGAAGGATACCGATCGCGACTATTTCCTCTCCGCAGCGGAGGCGATGGAGTATGGCTTGATCGATCGGGTCATCGACGATCGTCCGGTGTAACGGCTGTTGGACGGGCTGCAACGGGTAGGGGGCACGCCCTCTACCTCCTCAACTGAGGTATACCTCCGATCCTTCGTTTTCGCTCAGGGACCGGGGCTGGGAGATGAGGGTCTATCCGCCAAAGTGAAATGCACCCTATACAGGAGTCACTATGCTATTGGAACTGAGACGGTGGGTTATTCCCCCAGGACATCAGGTCTTACTGCAAGGGGTGTCTTGGTTAGAACTAGAGCAAATTCTGGAAGAACTGGGGGAGTCACGATCGGCACGGCTTTCTTACAGTGAAGGATGGCTCGAAATTATGACCCCTTTGCCGGAACATGAAGATAACAAAGTTATTCTTGGCGATTTTGTCAAAATTATTCTGGAGGAGCAAGGGCGCGAATTCCGGAATTTAGGGTCCACCACCTTTAAGCACGCAGGGATGGACCAGGCAGTGGAACCCGATGAATGCTTTTACATTGACCATGAAGCCGCCATTCGTGGTAAGCCACGACTCGATCTAACCGTGGATCCGCCCCCGGATTTGGCGATCGAAATTGACATTACAGCACGAACCCGGCTGCAAAATTACGCCAAGCTTAAGGTGCCGGAACTTTGGCGCTATGATGGGCAGCAGTTAGAAATTTATATTTTGCTAGGGGACGGCTACCAGTTATCTCCTTACAGCCACCAGTTCCCTAATTTAGCCCTCATTGAAGCCATGCCTAGCTATTTAGCGCAAAGTAAGTCTCAGGGGCGCACTGTAGCCATGCGGGCGTTTCGGCGCTGGGTTATACAACAGTTAGTCTTGGAACCGTGAAGGGATCTATGGAGTCTCCAAAGGTTTTAAATTTGGGTTTGCTGGTGGTTTTGACGGCGATCGCGGCGGTGGTTTTGGTTCGGACCTTCACCGTCCCCGTCAAGGTCGTTCCCCCGCTGGTTCCGTCGGAAACCGAAACCAGAGCAGAACCGGCGATCGACTAGCAAAACCCCCATCAACGGGGTGCAGTTGACGTTGGAGCAACCCTAAAAAGCTCGTAGTGCGGACTTTAGTCCGTACCGGGGCAACCGTGAAATGCACCCCCCCAAGGGAAATAGGTAGTCCATCAAGGGTAAGGATATTGGTTTTGAAGCGCTAGGGCAGAACTAGGCTTAAACGGTCCATGAGTTCGGGAATATAGCGATAAAACCGCTCAAAACGCAGTTGCATGGCATCCACCGTACACACACCACAGTGAATTTCTGGCGGTGGCACCGCAACCGACTGCACAATGGCATCGGAAACCCCAACCCAGGGTAAATGTCCCTCCGGAGCCTGCAAGCTGTAGGTCAGTTCCGCCTCATTGCGCCAGTCACTGCTGATGAAGTCTTCTTCTTGGCGCGGAGCGGCGATTTTCCAGCCCACCCGATCGCGCAGCGCCTCGATCGCCGCCGTCACATCCTGGGGATGCTGGGCCTGGGCTTCTTGCCACAGCCGCAACTGGACACTTAACCCAAACCGCCCCCCACTGGCCGTTAACCAGAGTTGATCAAGGGTGCGGATCAGTTCCGGCTCATTCCAAGCTGGCTCAAAGGGGAGTTGTACAGCGGAGTCTGGGGCCAAAAGGCGGCGGGTTTCACGATCGGCAGCGGCCCAGTTCTGCTGCTGGAGAAATTCCTGAAGCACGGCCACCTGTGCCATGATTTTCTGTTCTAAGTCTGCGGCGACGGGCTGGCAGGATCCCACCTGCGATCGTAGCCATTGCCCCGGACGCAGCCCATGGACCACCTGGATTTGTTGGGGTTGGCCTTGGTTGGGTTGCAGGCTGACATAGAGGCCATTGACGGAGGCGGGCATTTCATAGAGACGCTGGGGGGGTGGATCGCGGCGATCGGAGAGGCTCCGAAAGGGGGGATCAAAGGGGAGTTGGGTGAGATCGATCGGATTGAACGGCTGGATCGGCGTAAGGGCTGCGGCCCGGATTAAGGTTTGGACCGGACCTTGGCCATTGCGCCAATAGACCGTCAAGGTTAAGGGCGATCCCGGCAGATTGAGGGCAGGGGAAGCAGCATTTTCCGGCAGAGTCCCCCTTAAGTCATAGATAAAGGTTGGACTGGGGGCGGGGCGGGGTGTTTTGGCCGCAGCAGCAGGGGCGGTGAGGGAGGCAGTTGTGCGGCAGGTGACCCGATCGGGTTGGGCCTGGACAGGGAGGGCGGGGGCAAGGGTGAGCAGAGCCAGCAGGAACAGGCGATGTAAAGGCATAGGATCTAGACAGGATGTAAAGATGGCCCTATCCTAGCGGGTCCGCGATCGAGGTCAGGTTTGGTTAGGGCCGGTTCAGAAACTAGGACAGGGCCGCTGTTTTGACTCCGACGCGGGAGTGAACGCGGTAGTGCAGAAATAGCTCGTCTGCAACTTTTTCCGCGCTTAAAAGCTCTAAACGGGGTGCTATGGCCTCTGGAAAACCTACACCTTGCAAAAGCGACGGGGCCGTTACCCCCCCCAGAAGCAGCGGACAGAGGGTGAGCTTGAGGTCATCGATGCAATCCTGTTCCAGTAAAGGCGTGGCTAGGGTAGCTCCCCCCAAAACGGCAAGGGATGGGGCAGGGATGCCAAGGGTAGCGGTTAAAAGCTGGCCCAGTTGGGCCAAAATCACAGGCCAAGCCCAAGCCTTGGGAGAATCCGTCAAGAGTGGCAGGGTGCGATCGAAGGCTGGGGGTAGGAAAGGGGGACTCGATCCTGGGGGGCGAGGGGGCACAGTCCAAGGTGCGGCCCCGATCGGGGTGGTCAGGAGCCAGCGGGGGAAGGGTTGGGCAAAGAAGCGCCAGGTGGGGTCAAGGCGACCGGAGGGGGAGCAGAGGATGTGGAGGGGTTGGGGGGGGCGGTGTTGGGCTGATCGTTGGGCCAGCAGTGCGGGATCTGTAATCGACAAACTACTGCGGTAGGCCCGCACTGTACCCGCCCCCAACAGGACGGCATCGGCAGCGGCGATCGCCCGTTCCAAGCGCCGCTTGTCCTCAGCGGACCCAAAGCGGGCCGGGGCTTTGTCCCGATCGGCAATTTTGCCATCTAGGCTCAGGGCCAGCACGAGGGTTGTGTGGGGGCGATCGGGTTCGGCTGCGGCCATGGAATTAAGCCTTAA
>JAYKJG010000327.1:0-3962 GCA_035286285.1 Prochlorothrix sp. | reverse complement strand
ACGGACTAAAGTCCGTACTACGAGCCTTTTGGGTACGGTTGGCTAAGGGACGGACTAAAGTCCGTACTACGAGCCTTTTGGGTACGGTTGGCTAAGGGACGGACTAAAGTCCGTACTACGAGCCGTTTTGGTACGGTCAGGGGATGGGTTGCTCCACAGTGCAATGGACCCTCAAGATAGAGCTTCAGACCAGACCTTCAGCATAAACCCCAAGCAACCCAGCCTTGACGGAACCAACCCTCCAAAAGTGTCCCAGTCTGTGTTTTTTTATGAACTGAACCAAGACTAGCCCCCTGGCTTTGCCCAGCCCCCTATCCTAACAACCAGAACCGTCAAGGGAAAATACCCACGGGGCCGTAGCCCCCAACGATCGCCCCGATCGAGGGGGTTCCCACCCCTGGGGATTGCCACCCCTAGACTTTCTCTCCCCCTTGCTAGGGCAAAACAACCTATTCATGGTAAACAGGGGCAAGATTGGGATCATCTCAAACCTTGCCCAGACCAACCCTAAGCCTTGCTATCCCAAAGCCCTGCGCCTCTTCCGCGCTCACCCTCAGTCTTAACGTGAACTTGCTATCGAAATTTTGGAGTGCTACCGCCATGAAATCTTCCCTTCGTCTCGGCTTAGCTGCCACCCTCCTCGCAGGTCTGAGCACCCTCACCGTTGCCAAAACCGCCGTAGCTCAATTCTTTGGCCAACAGGATATTCCCCAGCAAAACCGCCTGGTAGCCGTTGCAGCACCGGTAGACGGTGGTAGCTCCCATAAACTCGTCATTTTTGAACAAATCAGAAACGATCGCGCTTGCTGGAGTGAAAGCGGCAGTAACCCAACGATCGTCAACCCCCTGCTGCTGACCTTTGACTTTACCGGCATTTGTAGCCGCAGCATCGACTCCAACGGCTACTCCATCCGCATGGCCGGGGAAGACCTCGGTCTCACCTACAGCCTCAGCATCGTGCGATCGGGTAACGATCTGGTCCTCGTCGGCAAAAACCCCATTCGCCGCAGCGATCCCGTCATTGAAATTGGCCGCGCCTACGGCCTCACCACCGACTACGCCAAACTCGTGCTCCATCCCGGCTGGCGCTTCACCCGCCGCACCTACAACGGCCAAACCCTGGGCCACATCTACCTCACCAATGACCAGTCCTTCGCCCAAGTTGCCGGTCAGCCCATCCCAACCCAGCCCGTTGTCGTTAACCCCACCCCCCCGCCGACCACACCCAGCAACACCTTCCCCGATATCGCCGGAGATCTCTACCGAGCCGAAATTGAAGGAGCCTTAGCGCGGGGCTTTGTCAGTGGCTTTGCGGAAGACAACACCTATCGGCCCCGCGCTTCCTTAACGCGGGAACAGTTGGTCTCCTTAGTGCTGGAGTCCCTCGCTAAAATTCCCGGTGTGAGCTTCCCCGTCCCCGCCCAGGCCGGTGGCAATCCTTACCCCGATGTGCTCCAGGGGCGTTGGAGTGCGGCCAAGATTCAACTGGCGCGGGATGTCAATATTGTCAGCGGCTACCCCGATGGTATGTTCCGGCCTGCCCAGGTGGTGACCCGTGCTGAGATGATCGCCGTGCTGCGTCGCGCTTCGGAGTATGGCAAGGCTCTACGGGGTCTGAATACGGCCATTAATCCCCGCCAAGGTCCGGCAACCTTTAGTGACATTAACGGCCATTGGTCCCAGCAGGCCGTTCTCACCATGTCGAGCTATTGCCGCGTGGCCAGCCCCGTCAATGAGCAAGGCCAGTCCTTTGCTCCCAATAGCCCCGCCCTGCGCAACTACGCCGCCGCTGCCACCTTGCGAATGCTGAACTGTGTTGAAACCGATCCCTCTTAACGGGCACCTTGAAAAATTCAGGTTCCAGCAGAAATAGCTACGGCAGCATCAGAGTTGGCTAAAGAGGGCCGGAAGACCCGGCCCCTACCCCGGAATCGTCATTTGCCGGAGGGGCGCGGTTTTCGTGCCCCTTTTGTGCCCTTTTTCTAGGGTTCCTCCCCTCGTGGATCGATCGGGGGAAACCGCCGTCAGGCAGCCCGTCCCCTGGTGTAATAAGCTGGGTTAATCTCCGAGTTTAGCCTCTAATATAGCCATCCCCAGGACAATACAACCCCTCTTGCGCCCCTCGTTCTCGATCGGGAATCTGAAAGGAGAAGTTAAGGGCAACGTAAATCCCTGCTGATTTGCTAGATCCCAACGGGGATAGCTAGAGGAGTCTTGCAATGACTGTTGCCGTAAACGTCCCATTGTCATCATTACCCCAGGGCCATGACCGACCTCGCCACCCCCAGCCCCCCCAACTTTGAGGCTAATGCCTACCGTTCCCTGGACGATCGCCAGCGGGAGCGTATCGTTGCCGCGATCGACGTGGGGACCAACTCCATCCACATGGTTGTGGTGCGCATCGATCCAACCCTGCCCGCCTTCTATATCATTGCCAAGGAAAAAGACACCGTGCGGCTGGGGGAGCGCTGTCCAGAGACGGGCAACCTCACCGAAGCCGCCATGCAACGTGCCCTCGCCGCCCTCCAACGTTGCCAAACCCGCGCCCAAGCCCTCAAGGCCGAAGAAATTCTCACCGTTGCCACCAGCGCCATGCGGGAAGCCCCCAATGGCCGCGACTTTATCCAAACCGTCCACAAAGAGTTGGGCCTTGAGATTGATCTGATCTCCGGCCCCGAAGAAGCCCGCCGCATCTACCTCGGTGTGCTGTCCGGCATGGAGCTACACCAGCAGCCCCACGTCATCATTGATATTGGGGGCGGGTCCACCGAGTTAATCCTCGGCTCCGGCCAAGACCCCCTCAGCCTCAGCAGCACCAAGGTCGGAGCGGTGCGACTCACCACGGAAATGGTGACCACCGACCCCATCAGTGAAGGGGAGTTTCGGTACCTGCGGGCCTATTTACGGGGGATGCTGGAGCGGCCTGTGGAGGATTTGCGCAGCCATTTGCAGCCAGGAACCGAGATCAAAATGGTGGGCACCTCCGGGACGATCGAAACCTTGGCGGTGCTCCATGCCTACCAACACCTCGGCAATGCGCCCGATCCCCTCAATGGCTACAGCTTTAGCCGCCGCGATTTGGAAACCATGGTGCAACAACTGCGGCGGATGACCATCGCCGATCGCCTAGAAATGCCGGGATTGTCCGATCGGCGGGCCGAAATCATCGTTGCCGGTGCCCTAGTACTCTTAGAAGCCATGACCCTCCTCGGTGCGACCAATATCACCATCTGCGAGCGTGCCCTACGGGAGGGGGTGATTGTAGACTGGATGCTGACCCATGGCTTGATTGAAGATCGCCTCCGTTTCCAAAGCTCCATCCGCTATCGCAGCGTCATGCGATCGGCCCGCAAATTCCATGTCAACGAAGCCTACAGCAAACGGGTGGCAGACTTTGCCTTGAGTCTTTTTGATCAGTTGGCCGGAAAACTGCACGGCTGGGGGGCTGTGGAGCGGGAATTGCTCTGGGCCGCTGCCATTCTCCACAATGCCGGTCACTATGTCTCCCACTCCGCCCACCACAAACACTCCTATTACCTCATCCGCAACAGTGGCCTCCTCGGCTACACCGAAACGGAAATTGAAGTCATTGCCAACCTAGCCCGCTACCACCGCAAAAGCGAACCCCGGAAAAAACACGAAAACTACCGCTGTCTGGGCGGCAAGCGCTATCGGCGCATCGTAGACCAGCTTAGCCCCATCCTCCGCCTTGCAGTCGCCCTCGATCGCCAACAAAAGGGGGCGATCGCCCAAGTCACCTGTGCCTACGACGGCAGCGATCGCCGCCTTGCCCTCCATCTCCAACCCAGCAACCCCCACGACAGTTGCGATCTGGAGCTATGGAGCCTCAATGAGAAAAAGGTTGAATTTGAACGAGCCTATGGCGTAAAAGTCCTGACCCGACTCCAATCTGCTTAACCCCCGCCCGATCGAGCACCGAGCGTCCCCTACCCTAGGCTTTA
>JAYKJG010000326.1:0-3591 GCA_035286285.1 Prochlorothrix sp. | reverse complement strand
CTGCGGAGGCCTTTGGGCAGGGCGGGGCGATCGGGTGGGGCGGGATAACGGGGTTGCATGGGAGTCAGTTGCAAGCATTGGCGAAGGTGAGGCATGGGCTGTCTCCTAACAAGGAAGAACGGAAGAGAACTGCGATGGCTGCATCTTGTGGGTGAGGGTTGGGGCTAGATCCCTTTGCCTGGGGGCAATGCCCCAGGGTGCTAACCCTTGGCTCCCCTCACCCAGTTTGGGGATGATAGGAGCTAGGGCGTGTCATCAATTAACCGTAGAAACCTTGGGGTATCAGAGTTACACGCCCGCCCCAGTTTTATCGGCTAGGGGCTGTAATCCTGACACTCAGGGCATTCTAGGACTAAATGATGACAGCCCCTAGCTTCATGTGCATGGGGCTAGGGGGCAGGGTGCATCTTACTGGGAAAGAGTCTCGGTCATTGGGGTGCGTTTCACCTTGTGCCCCGGTACGGACTAAAGTCCGCACTACGAGCCTTTTGTGGAATGCCCCGGTACGGACTAAAGTCCGCACTACGAGCTTTTTGTGGAATGCACCCGGTTATTGTGTCTCCGTGGCTCTTCGCTATGAAAAAGCCCATGTTCCGAGGGGATACATGGGCGATCGTCTGCTTAGGTCAAGCTTTAGATCAAGCTCAGGACAACCTGGGTGGCTTGGTGGAGGAGGGCTTGGGTCACGGTGTGGGTGAAGGGCAGCACATCAATGACCATGGCCGCAGACAGGAGCATCATGTAGAAAATCGAGTATTTGAACACCGATCGGGCCACTTGGCGATCGCTGGGGGTTTGGAGCAAATACCAGGACTTGCGAATTAAGATTTCACCCAAACCCACGGCACAAAGGCCATAGAGCCAGCTATTAACGTGGAGCGGGTACACCATCAATAGACTACAGGGCAGCAGTAAAACGCTATAAACCAAGATTTGCTTAGCTGTTGCTTCATCCCCTTCAATCACCGGCAGCATCGGCACCCCCACCGCTGCATAGTCATCCCGAATCATCATCGCCAAGGCCCAGAAGTGGGGCGGAGTCCAGAGGAAGATAATGGCGAACATCAACCAGGGTGCCCAGGTGAGGTCGCCCGTGACCGCAGCCCAGCCCACCAAGGGCGGAATTGCTCCGGCAGCGCCGCCAATGACGATATTTTGGGTGCTGTGGCGCTTGAGCCAGTGGGTGTAAATCAGCACATAGAAGACAATGCCCCCCATGGCCAGCAGGGCGGCGAGGAGATTGGCAAAGGTGGCCAGCAGTGTAAAGGAGAGGGCGGTGAGTGTCAGGGCAAAAATCAGGGCATCACGGGGCTGAACCCGACCGGAGGGGATGGGCCGCCAGCGGGTGCGCTCCATGATGTAGTCAATATCGCGATCGTAGAGGCAGTTAATGGTATTGGCTGCACCGGAGGCCATGGCCCCTCCCAGCAACGTCACCACAAACAGCCAGGAGTCTACTTCTCCCTGGGCTGCGACAAACATTCCCGCAGCGGTGGTGATGAGCAACAATAAAATAATCCGAGGTTTGGTGAGCTGGTAGTAGCTCTGGATCACCTGCATGGGGGTTTGTTGGGGGCGGGCGATCGTGGTCCCAAAGGTATTTTGCATAAGTAGCTCAGATGTAACTTGAAAACAACGTGGGAAGAGTGAGGTGGGGGGAACCTGCGTTATGAGACCGCAGCCGTTGCCCGCCGATCGCGCCATGCCAAAATTGAAAAGGCCATCAGCGCCCCTAGCAAAACCGCTCCCACTAACTGATGGGAGACGGTGAGGGGTTCCACCTGAAGCCGCAACTTAAAGGCCGCAACGCCAATCAAAACTTGAGCAATGAGGGCAAAACCGGCCAAATTTTGTAAGATCCGCAGCCAGGGATGGAGACCGGGGGAGCGCCATGCCCAGATCACCAACGTTAAGCTGGCGATCGTGGCCGGGAAAACGCCGATAATGTGGCTATTGATGACCGCGCAGAGGTTAGACACGGCCAAACACTGGTGCAAGGCCCAGCGGGAGGCAACCACTCCCCCCAGCAGACTTTGGCCATAGACCAAAACCGTTGCGATCGTGCTGGGCCAAGCCAAATGGTTCACCGCCCCAGTGGCCCGGTAGGGAGAGAGCAGCACCGTGATGCTCAGCAGGGTTAAGAAGAAGAGCAGGGCGGTCCCCAGGTGGGCGGTGACAATTTCAAATTGCAGCAGTTCTGTAACGGTTAAACCGCCCAAAATGCCCTGAAAGACCACCAAAAAGAGGGCCAAGCTTGCAAGCCAAGGGGTCCAGCGGGGCAGTTGGGTCCGTTTCCACCAGGACAACCCCGCGAGGGCGATCGTGCCAAAGCCGACGATCGAGGCATCCAAGCGATGGAACCATTCCAAGAACACTTGTAAGTTCATCTGGCTGCTGGGCAGCAGTTGGCCATAGCACAGGGGCCAGTCGGGGCAGGCCAAACCTGCATTCATCACCCGTGTGGCACTCCCGATCGCCATCAAAATTAACGTAGCCATGGTCAGGCGTTGGGCCAACTTCCGCACTTGGGTCATGGCATCAGCCCCATCAGCGCTAGCGGTGAGGGCAGGGGAGGCCATGGGGCTGGAGGCCGCAGGGGTTGGTAATTCCGAGGGGGAAGCGTTTCTGGTCTGCGATCGGCTAGGGGAGTCTGGGCTAAAGGTGGAGTCGGTCATAGGGCAATTGGGACAGGGAATAAAGGATGGTGCAGCGGGCAGGCCCAGGGGTTAGCCTTGAACTTTGCTGAAGGACTGTGACGCTCCCAGGGATTGCCTACTGCTGCAAATATGTCTTTGTGTAACGGAATCTGATCTTTGCTTACCGAATCTGACGTTTTACTTTACGGTGCAGATCTGGGGAGCGGCCCGACTTTTTAGATTCTCTTTGCCTTAACCTAAAGTTTTTCTAGAAATTCGTGACAATCGCTGTATTAATTCACCATCCGATCGGCAAAGCGTTATCATAAGCGGCACTTTTGCTGCCCCATTCCCCACTGGTGTCTTCCGGGTGCATGTCACTTTGGAGCAACCCAGCCCCTAACCTGTCTCAAACGGCCCGTAGTGCGGACTTTAGTCCGCATCTTGGCAAAAGTGAAATGCACCGATATTCCAGGGGGCGACCACGGGGGGAGGGCGACCACGGGGGGAGGGCGACCACGGGGGGATCGCCCCTACCGGTTGTGTGAAATCCAAACCCAGGGCGACCACGGGGGGATCGCCCCTACCGGTTGTGTGAAATCCAAACCCAGGGCGACCACGGGGGGATCGCCCCTACCCTGTTCAGATATTTTGTAAAGCTCAAGATCCTATGGTTTTCAATCCAACAGCCGACTCTACGGGTTTCCAGCTTGTCGTTGCGACCGGTAATCCCGGCAAGCTCAAGGAAATGCAGCGCTACCTCACCACAGCCAACCTTGACCTTGCCCTTCAGTTAAAGCCACCGGAGCTAGAAGTCGAGGAAACAGGTACTACCTTTAGGGAAAATGCCCGCCTCAAAGCGTCCCAGGTGGCTGTAGGTACCCAAAGCTGGGCGATCGCCGATGATTCCGGGTTAGCGATCGATGCCCTGGGGGGCGCACCGGGGATTTACTCC
>JAYKJG010000325.1:0-3869 GCA_035286285.1 Prochlorothrix sp. | reverse complement strand
GACTGACAGAAAATTCTGCCCTGGGCGCGAAAACCGCGCCCCTACAAGACGTTTGGGAGTGTAGGGGTCAGGTTTCCTGACCCGCCCTCTGCGCCTCGGTTTGACCCCCTTTTGTCAGTCAATCAGGGCCAGTAGACCGAGGCAGACCGTTGATATCTCTTTAGGGTGAGCGTCTCGCATCCGGTGCAGGCAAATGCCTGCGCGACAAGGGTCGGGGATTTCCGCCCTGCTGAACTAGGCTGAACGAGAATAATACCCATGCCCCTCGGAGATTCCCATGATTGCCTCTCTTCCCTCAACCATGCCTGCAACCTCAGCAGAAGTTATCTACCCCGACAGTGACGGTAAACCCATGGCTGAAAACACCCTGCAATATGAGTGGATTGTGCTGCTCAAAGAAAACCTAGAGGTCTTGTTTGAGGCGAATTCGGCGGTGTTTGTGGCGGGGGATTTGCTGTGGTACCCCGTACAGGGACATCCAGAGATTGCCAAGGCACCGGATGTGATGGTGATTGTAGGGCGGCCTAAGGGCTATCGCGGCTCCTATAAACAGTGGGAAGAGGGTGATATTGCGCCCCAGGTGGTGTTTGAGGTACTTTCACCCGGTAATACCCGTGCAGAGATGAGTAATAAGCTGGTTTTCTACCATGAATATGGGGTAGAGGAGTATTACAGCTATGATCCAGAGGCCAATGATCTGCGGGGCTGGATGCGGCGGGAGGGGATTTTGGAGGAGTTGGATAGTCTCCAGGATTGGGTCAGTCCTCGGCTGGGCATTCGGTTTAATCCCCAAATGGCTCCTCTACAGGTTTATTTTCCCAATGGCGATCGTTTTCTTAGCACTTTGGAGCGGGAGCAGTTGCGGCAACAGGAGCGCCAACGGGCAACGGCGGCGGAGCAACGGGCAACAGTAGCAGAGCACCGGGCAACGGCGGCAGAGCAACGGGCCGATCGACTGGCGGCGAAGCTGCGAGAACTGGGTTTAGACCCGAATTCCCTGAACGGTGACTCGGTTTAAAGTTGTGATGCTGTGTTGGGCTGTGATGCTGTGTTGGGCCAGGAATTAAAGGTTTGTAGGGTCCATTTCACTTTGGAGCAATCAACATTCAACCGGGGCAACCACGGGGGGATTGCCCCTACCCTAATCCCCAAATCGGGGCAACCACGGGGGGATTGCCCCTACCCTAATCCCCAAACCGGGGCAACCACGGGGGGATTGCCCCTACCCTAATCCCCAAATCGGGTCAACCACGCGGGGAATCTAACGGCATTGTCCCCGTGGGAGGCGGCTGAATCGAGGGAGCAGTCATAGTGCAACTCAAACCAGTCGGTATACTTGACAGTGAACTATTTACGTTGACTATACTCTGATTCCCTGGATTTGGACCTGTGACCCGATCGCCCCTTTGGATTCAAGGCATTGCCCGCACGGGCAAAACCCAACACCTCGTCGAACAAATCCGGCTCTATCTCGATAACCCCTGCCTTCACCCTGCTCACCACCGCAACTCCGCTTCCTCTGCCCTCGGTAACCCGCCCCCCCTGATTTTTGCCGCCACTGGCGACAACCGCCTGACCCTCACCGAAAGCCTTACCACTGCCCTAGGGCCAGGGGTTTTACTCGACACCACAACCCCCCTAGGGTTTCTGCGGCGAGAAGTGATTTTGTATTGGCCGCTTTTAGTTGAAAAAGGGAAGGTTGCAGCCCAGTTTCCTTTATTTTTACGATCGGAAACCGAGCAGGAACTGGCAACCCAACTGTGGCGCGATCGCCTGCCGGAACTCATGGCCCTAAATGCAGCCACTACTACAGCCGCCGATCCAGCCGCGCTAAATCAAGACTGGAGCCGATCGCGCCTCGATCGCATTGACCCCAGTCGATCGGATCCCAGCCGCCCAGACCCCCACAGCCCCCACAGCCAAGCCCGCACCGTCCGCCAACTCCTCGATCTTTTTACCCTTGCCAGTTCCGCTGGATTTCCCTGGACTGCTGCCCCTAGCACCCCCCACAGCGCAGGACTCCCTCAATTTGGCCATCCTAGCCTTGCTTCCTCCGCCTGGTGGAGCCTTGCCCAAGCCCTAGGCCAATCGTGGCGACAGTGGTGCCGAGACCAGGGATTTTTAACCTATGGGTTAGTCTGCGATCTCTACAGCCAAGGCTTACTGAGCCACGATCGCTACCTCGCCACCTTACACCGTCGATTCCCTGCAATTTTCGCTGATGATCTCGATGAATATCCAGGAATTATGGCTTTCCTGTTTCAGAAACTCCTAGAAAGGGGCAGCCAAGGGGTGTTTACCTTTAATCCCCAGGGATCCGTTCGCCTAGGGTTTGGGGCCGATCCCACGGCCTTTCGGCCTCTCCAGCACTATTGCCGCAATGCTGGACAAATTCAAATCTTAGAAGCCCCTAGCCAAAGCTTAGCCCAGCAATTGGGCCAAACCCTAGCCGATTTAGTCCAATCTGGAATGGTGAGCTTGCCCCTGCCCGGTATTGACCCCCAAAACAACCCTCTCCAGGTGATTCAAACCACCACCCGATCGCAGCTTTTGCGGGACACCGCCGACTGGATTACCCAACTCCTGAGCCAAGGCCACTGTCAGCCCCAGGATATTGCCATTATTACCCCCGGTACCGACGCGATCGCCCGCTATGCGCTGCTAGAAATCCTCAGTCACCGTAAATTGCCCATTCAGCCTCTCACAGAGCAGCGTCCCCTGATCAGTGTTGCCCTCGTTCGGGCTTTGCTGACCCTGCTGGCTTTGGTCTATCCCGGTTTGGGGCGATGGGTGGAGCGGGAACAGGTGGCGGAACTGTTGGAGGTGTTGAGTCAGGGCAGCGTTGGGGGGTTGGACCCCGTGCGATCGGGCCTATTGGCGGATCATTGCTATCGACCCGACCTCGATCGGCCTCAACTGCTGGAAATTACAGCATTTCCCCGTTGGGATCGCTTGGGATATCGAGCAGCACAAGCTTATAACCATCTGCGGACTTGGATTCAACAGCAGCGACAGTTACTAGACCAGGGCCAAACCCAAACCTTTGTCCAAGTCCTCGATCGGGCCATCCAAACCTTCCTCTGGCAGGGCAGCACCCTCGCCTATGACCACCTTGCTGCCCTGCGGGAATTGCTGGAAACCGCCCAGCATTACCAGGAAGTCGCCCACCGCCTCCCATCCCCTGCTTCCCCTGGCAGTAACTCCTCTCTCACGCCTGCTAGCGCCCTCGTTCAGCGCTTTATCCTCCTGTTGCGCCAAGGTACTCTCACTGCCAACCCCTACCCCACCCAGCACCTCGGCCCCCAAGCCCACAGCATCACCCTCGCCACCCTCTTCCAATACCGCCTCAACCGCTGCTATCACCGCTATCAGTTTTGGCTGGATGTCGGGTCTCCGGCCTGGTTAACGCGGGGACGGGGACTGTGGGGAGCATCGCTGTTTTTGCACGATCGTTGGCTGGCCGATCGTGAACTCGCCGATCGTGAGTTGGCCGATCGTGAACTGCTCGATCGTGGCCCCGTCGATCGTGAGTTGGCCGATCGTGAACTGCTTGATCGTGCATTAACCGATCGTGAACTTACCGATCGCCCTAACTTGGGTCGCGATGCAATGCCTGAAACGCCTGGAACTCCTCAAGCTAATGGAAATTACCGCGCAGAAACCCGTGAATTTCAGGATTTTTCAACTGATTCTGTAGCTTTAGAGTTGGAAAATCCCCTTGACCTGACCCGATCGCTGTTGATGGAAGAATTACGCCTAGAGGGAGTGCGGCTTCAGCAAACCGTAGTCGATCTGTTGGGGCGGGCGGGCGATCGGATCTATCTCTGCCACAGTGAGCTATCCCTCGGTGGCCAAGACCAATTTGGTCC